>JAQWSU010000011.1 GCA_029243025.1 Pirellulaceae bacterium
GATCAAGTGGAAAAAAGGGTCGCTGAAGACGCGAGAATGGCAGATGGCGGAGCGTTGCGGGCGTTGGTCCAGGTGTGTCGAGCACGAAGACTTTTGCGGATGGCCAGACCATTTGGTAATTCATCGGGTTTTTGACAACCACAAACTTGGTGTGGGTGGTGTCAATTCCCAGTGAGGCAAGTTGCTCACCACACCATTCATAAGTCGGATGAGTGGCAATGCCGATTTCAAGGTAGTCGCTGCGGAGAACCGCAGACGGTCCCATGGCTCCGAAGCGACCGTCCCAGATGCCACCCTGATATTGGAACTGGCCGTCGGTGAGTTTTACGATATGCCCTTTCACTTCGATGGGATCTCCCCATCGTGGGTCAATTTGATGACCAAGGTTGAGTTGGACCTCCGCTCCCCTGCCCGCTTGGTGACAAAGTTTTGCCGCGGACGGATCGACAATCGTTGCAACGCTCGAATAATTCCGGCCAAAGCTTTGTAGCGCTCGGATGGACGCGATGCTGTCGCCAGCCGCGCCACCCCCGCAGCAGTCGGCCGTTTCCACAAGTAATACTTGGCCATCGACTCGGAGTCCTGCCTGGATCGCAGCTTGCGGAGTGAGCAGGTCAGGTTCGAGTTCGAATCGCCGTTCCCAATATTCGGTAGCCAGCTGTGTGGCTAGACGAACGGCTCGATCCATGTCGCCATGGGTGATCACAATACCGCCGCCGCCCATTTCCGGAAGATCGAGATAGGGATGAACGAGAATCGCGCCTGCAGAGTACACATCGCCGTTACGCTCCCATGTTTTCGCACGATGCATGATGGATGCGAAAGGTCCTGGTTGTTCTGTGCCACCGTGAATCGCACTCACCATCACCGGGGCTTTGGCCATCGCCATGGTTGGAACGAGTTTTCCGTCAAGCATGTCGATCAGTGTCTGGGCGCCCCGTTGTCCGGTTTCAAAGGCGTCGCGGTGCGGGTAGGTCTCCCATGCGAGCAACGCATCTGCATAGGTCATCATCGTTTGAGTGATGTGAGCGTGCAGATCCAGTGTCGCGACAACAGGCGTTTCGGATCCAACGAGTTGCCGCACAGCGACCAACAGATCGCCTTCCAGATCACCAGCGTTTTCAGCGGATGCTGCGCCGTGCAACCCCAACAGCACACCCTCCACCGGAAGAGAGATTTTCAGCCGGGCAAGTAGTTGCGTCTTCAGTTCCGTATAGCAGTCAGCCGTAACCGGTCCGCTGGGACATCCACTGGCAACAAGCAGAGGCACAGTACTTCGTTCGGCCTTCTGCAAAACATTGAACATACCACCGATGACTCCATCGGTGACGTTCGTCACCTCATCGTCGAAGAGCAACTCGGAACGTCGAAAGGTGTCGAGGTCTGCCGCAGCTCCACCAAAGTGATTGCACTCAATGAAGATCGAACCCACTGCAATTGGACGTGACATGTTGATTCCGCCAACTCGTTTGTAAGAGGATTGTTTAACGGTTGGGTCCGGATTTCGTGTGCGCTTCGTGGCTTACGTTCAGGCCATGATATCGTGAGCGGCCTTGTCGTACACGTCGGTCAGTCGAAAGTCAGAATAAGGATGGAATAAGAGTCGGAGTGTCATCGAGGCACGGGGCATGATCAAGATGACATCCTGCTCGAAATCAATCACTTCAGCAGAAAACAGCTTGACATCCGCTCGAAATAGGCTTACTTTGCAATGCAAAGTGAAATGCCGGTGGGGCCCTTTGGCTGATGACGAAGATTCAATTTTGACGGATCCGAGGCACTGAAGGTCGAGATGCAATGGAAGGTCGACCTGTTTTGAAATCAATTACCAAAGTCCAATTTCCCAACGTTGAGGAGTTGAAAAAATTAGATTCATCGCTTCCACGATCACTGCACCGATTCTGTTTACCTTCGTTATTCTCACATCATTAGATGCGGTTGCTCAACCAAACTCGCCCAAAAAAGACAAACCGTTAACTTGGCAGGATTTGGGATACGGCAAAACACCCGAGGGTTTTTCGTCTGACGAGATTCCCCTCTTCAATGGGCTCAATGAATCCCGAGGCACTTGGGCTTTTAGCGGGCAAAGCAGAAATGGTGAAGCTTCAATACGGTTGGAAGGCAAGCTGCAGATCATGGGCAATCCCAAAGCCGGAATGCTTCCATTTTGGAAATTGGCCATGCGCTGGACCGCTGATGGTCAGGAGTTCATCAGCAACTACAACATCATGGCATCGCCGCAAAAAACCAAGTTTGACCTGTTACTGGTTCAAAATGGACCTGTAAAAGTTTCCGAGGTGGTGAAAACCCAACTCAAAATGAAGCCCAGGATGTTTCGGGGGACGTGGAATTTGAAAACGAGAACGATTACTTGGACGAAATCAGACTTGCCCGCAAGATTTGGCGGCCAGCCGGTGGAGAAGGACTCTTCAAAACCAAGACAAACATTCGAAATGGTTGTTGCCGCCGATGGGCAGATCGCGATTCGGAACATCAAACCCGCGTCTCAAGGGCAATGGGTAAGCGGCAAGGCAAACGACCGCATAGGCGAGGCGCCTGCGGAAGCAGACATCCTGATCGGCAAGCACAGTTTCAAGACGGTGGCAGAAATAACGGATCGTCGGATCAAGCCCTTCCTACCACCCCAAGCGACCGAAATCTCGTTGCTGAGCGGGCGAGGTGGTCATTTTGCACGCTACAAGGTATCGGAAGCAGACTTTAAAAAGTTTCTGGATCAGCAGTGGGAAGCCAAGAAAGAGAGTTCGGCTCACCAACGCGATCAGATGGCTGGCGAAGGCGAGTCGGCCAATCGGCAGCAAATGGTCAGACGATTCAAGGCAGCGGGATGGGAACCTCTCGATAACGCCATTACGTATTACAGTCCCTCCAAGCCAAGTGGTGCCATGACCACCTACTACTATGATCGGAAGGCTGGCATTGCCTATCACGACAGGGGCTACTGGTAATTTCGCCGACTCGGTTCACCAATCGGGTCGTGGCGCATCACGGTGCGACAGCCACAGCAAGAGTTACCAACCCGCTGGCCAATTCAGGAAGCACGAGGCGATGAGAAAACCTAGTGTGAATCTGTCGTGCAAGAAATGTGGGAAGACCGACATCCATGATGATGCATTCAATGTGCCTCAGGGTGGTTTCCTATGTAAGTCATGTTATCGTGCATTTCAAATCAAGTCAGCCGGCATTGGCATTCTGATTGCAGTCGTCGGGTTATTCCTGAGCATGTTGATCATTGCTGCTGTGACCCTTTGGTGGATGCTTGCCTAACCACACCAAATGACAACTCAAAGCGACCCCACGAAACGGTGTTCTTGAACGCAAACATGAACGGTGGAGAATTTGGTCTGGAGCGACTGCAGACGAGAAAACCGTGCTGGAAGCTGGGAGGAGTGGGACCGATATGCATGATCTCCCGAACTGTTCCGTGCCAACCATCCTCGACGTCGGCTGCCCGGTCCAGGCGAACTTTCCTGTTGAATTGAGGGCGAGTAACCGCTTCCAGGTCGGCGGGCTCCACAGACTATCCATGGAAGCGGGTGGTCCATGCTTGGTGGGGTTGTGTATCGCAGGATTTACAAGCTTTCGTGCAATTCGTGACGACTCAGATTGCGGGATGCAATCTGAGTGAGTGACACGATGAAAATGATGTAAAATCGGAAAGCGTTCGAAAACCGACTTTTCTCCAGTTCGATGCCGTTGGCCCCTGCAGGTGCGTATTGCGAAAAACCGCTGATAAATCTTCAGGAGCGTTCCGAAAGGAGGCTTCCTCAGATATTCAAGCTACTCGGTGGCGCCAACGGTATGGCAAGGTTCGATCTGATCGAGCAGAGCGAATGATGAGGTGGAGTCGGGCGATGGTTTGCTACCTGTTGGTATCGTTGTCTCCGCTATTCGCTTTTGGGGCTTCGCCGATTGCGGCAGGCACGGATGGTTACGATGCTCGTGTGAGGCCGTTTCTTACAGTGCACTGCATCAAGTGTCACGGCCCGGACCAGAGCAAGGGTGAGCTGACACTCCACACATTAGATGGCGATCTAATGTCGGGGCGGGGGCTTGAGCGGTGGGAGGATGTGTTGGATGCGTTGAAGTTGGGGGAAATGCCGCCGGAGGGCGAACCTCAGCTGGGGCAGGCTGAACGTCAGGCACTGATTGACTGGATTGACAATGGCCTTCGCACTTACGTCGAAAAAGCAAGCATGGAGGCGCCGGTCACGACGGCGCGACGGCTCACCAATTTTGAGTACGAGAACACCATGCGGGATCTTCTGGGCATTGACCTTCATCTCATCGGAGATCTCCCTCAAGATCCGGTTAAACCTTACCACTTCAACAACACGGCCGAGTTCATGCTGCTCGGGCCTGAACAGATCGATCGATATCTTGAGGTGGCCCGCCGCGCGATGTCGAGCGCGATCGTCGATCCGGAGAAACCTGAAACCTACAAGTCTCGACAGGAGTGGGATTCCGGTGAATTCAAAAACGGCTTCGCCAAAAATCTTCCACGCAATGAGATCGCCATCCAGAACTCGCGTCGTGGCAGTCCGGGCGCTGGCATGGTCATCAAGGAATTTCCCCGGACGGGTGAATTCCTGATCCGTTTTCAAGCTTCGGCTGTCTTTCCCAATGGATCCAGGGAGCTCCCACTCCGCTTTGTGATGGGCTACAACCTCAACATCAATAGCTCAACCCAGCAGGTCAGCCCAGTCGGTGTCGTGCACCTGCGTAACGCACCCACGAACCCGCAAATCTACGAACTGCGCGGGCGGATTGAAAATTATCCTATCCAGTTAGGGAAGGTGCACAAAGGCAAACTTCGACCGGACACGTTGACGATTACCCCCCAGAACCTTTACGACGACGGCACGCTCAACGACGACAACCGATTTCTCTACTGGCCACGTCAGCCAGAGATGCCACGTGCCGTGATCGACTGGATTGAATTTGAAGCTCCGATTACTCACGTCTGGCCTCCCGAGCATCATCAGCGCATTCTTTTCGAATCACCCTTGCGTCAAAGTGATCCCAGCAAATACGTCCGGGCAGTCCTCTCGCGTTTCATGTCGCGCGCCTACCGGCGTCCGGCTACCACCGAGGAAGTGAATCGATTCTTGAAGGTTTACGAGTTGTTGAAACCGGAGTTGGGTACCATCGAAGCCACCCTGCGCGAGACGCTCGCTATGGTGTTAGTGACACCCCAATTTCTGCTTCACACGAAAGCTGATGGCGAAGTCATCGCTCCTGAGTTCGAACGAGTCTCCGCACTCTCCTACTTTCTTTGGGGCAGCATGCCGGATCCGGAGCTATTGGAACTCGCTTCGACGGGCGAGCTCAAGGATCCCGAGTTACTCGCCAAGCAGGTGCGTCGCATGCTGGCTGATCCACGCTCGAATGATTTCGTTTCAAACTTTACGAACCAATGGCTTAGTTTGCCGAAAATGAAAACCGTCCCGATCAACCGGGACCTCTTTCCTCGATTCCTTTATTACGTGGAAGCTGGAGAACGCGCCGGCACCGAAAAACCGTATATTCCGACAATCCGCGACCACATGATTGATGAAACCGTCGGTTTCATGGCCGAGCTCATACGCCGCAATGCGAGCGTGACCAATCTCGTGGATTCCGATTTTGCCATGCTCAATCAGCCACTCGCGGCTCACTACGGCGTCGAGGGCGTGGAGGGTCATCGTATCCGACCCGTTTCGATCCAACCCGATCAGCACCTCGGCGGCCTGTTGACTCAGGGGTCCGTGCTCATTGGTAATGGCACCGGGTCCGCGCCCCATCCGATCTACCGCGCCGTTTGGTTGCGCGAAGCGATCCTTGGCGAGAAGGTAAAAGCACCGCCTGCGGAAGTTCCCGCACTCACGGACTCGGCGGGTGACTCCGCCGGCCAGGCTCTGACCATGCAGAAATTGTTGGCCAAACATCGCACTAACGAAAGTTGTAATGACTGCCACGTCCGTCTTGACCCCTGGGGCATCCCCTTCGAGCGTTACAACGCCATCGGCAAGTATCAGCCCTTTGTACCCCCAGAAGGGAGTCGTGTTCGTGGATTTGATAAAAAGCAGGACAGCGACCTGGCTGGCTATGCCCAGTACCTTGAGAGTGTCAACACGCAGGAAGTGCAAGCAGCGACTCGGGTCCCGCACGGCCCTCATGTCGATGGCCTGCCAGAGCTCAAAGCTCATCTGCTCAAGGCCCGCAAGCAGGACATCGCTGAGAATGTCATTCGTCGCTTGCTGACCTATGCCATCGGCCGCGAACTTAACTACCGAGACCGCTACGATGTCGAAAGAATTATCTCCCGATCCAAAGAAAACGATTTTCTTTTCCAGGACATGATTGTGGACATCTGCCAAAGCTCCACCTTTCGAGGCGTAACCAGCAACATCAAGAAACGCAAAAAGTAAAAATAATGAAATGCAAATCCTGGCATCTCGATCGGCGCGAACTTCTCAAGGGTGGAGGTGTCGCACTCGCTCTCCCGCTACTCAACAGCATGGGCAAGACCCGAGGTGACACGGCGGATGCAACCGGAGAGGGTGCGATGCCCAAACGGATGTTGGTGAGTTACTTTGCTTACGGTGCCTATATGCCAGACGGACCGTCGGGTGTTCCCGTCCCGCAAAAGAAAGATCCGAAACAGGAGCACCACGAGTGGAGCTGGTGGCCCTGCAAGGATGCGGGTCCACTGAGCTTTAACAAATCCTCCGTTCCTTTTGCGGCTCTCAAAAACGACATCTCTTATCTGCGTGGACTTGACCACGCCGGCGGTTGGAAGCTTGGTGGCCACAGTTCTGGCGACGTCTTTGCGACCGGCGCCGACATGACAGGGGCGGAAAAAACCAACAACATCTCGATCGACCAAGTTGCTGCCCAACAACATGGCCATAAAACTCGCTACTCATCACTCGTGCTCGGTACAGAAGGCGGCACCGGATCATATGGCGCCTGCAAAACGCTCTCACATCGAGGCCCGGGACGGCCTATTCCATCTCTGCACAAGCCCCAGGAAATCTTTAACCGACTGTTCAATCCTTACGCTGGCAAGGGGGTTGATCAAGTGCGTGCTGGACTAGCACGCGACGCCAGTATTCTCGACCTCGTACTTGAACACAGCCGCAGCTTTAAAAACCAACTCGGCAGAGAAGACCAGAGCAAGGTGGATGAATATCTGGAGTCAATCCGTGCCTTGGAACAACGTGTTGAACGCACCAGCGAGTGGACCCATCAACCTCTTCCCAACATAGACACCAAAGGGTTGAACCTGGAAGTCTCCCACAAAGAGCCAGAGGAATACATTCGCTGCATGTATGACTTGATCTACCTCGCCTTCCGGACCGACTCGACTCGCTTCGCCACGCTAATGCTCGAAAGCGAACAATCATCCAATAGCGAAATGTGGAACTATGCCACTTATGTCCTCGGCTACAAAGGTGCCACCCATGACATTGCCCACAAACGTCCGGCTGACTACTCCGGCCAGTGGGACCAATGGCGCGCGCAACAACATGCGTACTTTCTCCATCGGCTGCGAGACACGCCGGAAGGCGATGGCAACATGTTAGATTGCACCCTTGTCCTGTGGGGATCGGCTCACCCGCACGCGTCCCACAGCACCAAGAACTACCCAATTCAACTGGCCGGAGGTAACCACCTCGGATTCAAGCATGGCTATCTGCACGAGTTTGTCGGTGCGAAGAAGGTCCCGCTGACCAACCTGTTTGTCTCGATGCTGAATGCCGTAGATGTTCCCGTCAGAAAATTTGCGGATAGTACGCGATCAATGACCGAGGTGCGGGGGTGACGATTCTGAATTTGGTTTGATCAACAACGGTAAGCCAGCGGAATCAAGGAGATGTTGTAGCTGAAAGATGCGGAAAAATTGATTTCTGGCGAATTACCGAACGGGGACTTCGACGAGAAAGCGATCAAAAGGATCGATGCGACTGACGCGCCGTAATGTGGTGGCATGGTTGACTACGAACTAATCGATCTGCTTCGACGCTACCCGTCGAACTGCCGAATCATCTGATCCACCCAATGCCGCTGCTGCTTGTGTAGTGATGGCAGTGGATGGCGGTATTTCTTCGTCGTATCGGGCTCGAGCAGGCCCATGACTTTTTTCTCCCGGGGTAGCCTTGATACGCAGCGTTCAATCAACGGAGACAGCTTGTCGCTGATGCCCCAGGCCAAAACCAATGGCGTTTTTCTGCTGTTGGAAAGTTTCAGCGACAATTCATCTGCTCTGGCATCTGAGAAGATCGAGTGCGCCTCGAATTTTTCTTCCTGCTCCAAACGCTCAAATGTCTTGATGAATTCCGCACTTTTCGGGCTGCGGATATCAGAAAGGTTTAGCACTCGAACATGCTGCCATTTCCGAAAGTGCATCAATCGCATCACCTGGTACTGCGTGGTGTCAGGTCGGGTCGGGACTAGCGAAATCTGTAAATTGCGAATCCTTTTCGCACGAACTCGATGATTGACTTCGACCAGCGGTTTTGACGAACCAGGGTTCATCATGATGAAGATGGCGTCGGGTTGGAACGCCAACAATTCGGTGTGATCTACGGGTGTATGGTCGTGGCTGGCGATCTCCAAAACGCTTCGGCACTCGACGAGCTCTTTGGAAGGGAGTTCGACGGTGTAGAAGTGACCAAAGATCCCGAATTTCTGCTTCAAGTCTTTAGCAGGAATGAATGGTTGCATGGCTGATTTCTTTGCTGGCTTTTTGACGGTCTTCGTCTTCGTTGTTTTCTTTTTCGCGTTTGTAGCCGATTTCCGTCCGCTTTGGCGTCCGTTCTTGGTCATGGCGATCCTCCCGCGTCAATTCTACCGGTCACGGCCCAAGGCCGGTAGAATGAGAGCATGAGCCTCGAACAAGACTTCCAAGCCCAACGCTTCGCCAACGGCTACGAGTTGGTCGATGGCGTTGCCATGCACGCCAAAAACCCTGACAACTTCCAGATTCCGCACTCGGTTTTAAAGAAACACGTCGGTGTTGGGCATTTCGTCGAAATCCGGATCGACTCACCCAGGTTTTCAGTCCACGATGATGCCGTGGAGAAATGCTTTTGCCCGACTTGCAACGGCGAGGCTACCAAGCCGATCCTGAGCCACGATCATCCGGCTTCACTGCTGCCGTTGCCAAACCAGGACGTACCGTCTCGAGGCTGGGGCGAGGACTTTTGGGTGCAGATCACTGATCGCGACGGCGACTGGTTCAACGGTGTCGTGGATAACCCTTTGTACGAAGCCCGCCTTCACGAGCTTGCCTTGGGCGATTCGATCTGCTTCCATCAAGACCACATTCTGGCAGTCCACGGCAGTCATCGGCAAGAGATCGTGCTGGGGATGGATGCCGATGACTTAAAGACGTTGGCGCAGTGGCTCGGTGATCAGCGAAGGTGAAACCTGGGAAATCAGGGTATCACCGTCACCCCTGGAACTCCTGCCGATATTGTCGGCGAATGGTTGAATCATTGGAGGTCTCGCTGACTGTCCACATAGGGCGGTCGGTCGAAAGTGTCGGTAAGACGCGGATCGGCAGTCTCCTGAAGGACCGACATCAGACGTTTTGACAACGCCGCTTTGGTCTTTGTGTAGGAATTGTCATTTGCCACATTCTTTAGCTGTGCGCGATCGCGACGCAGGTCGTAAAGCTCTTCACTTGGTCGGAGGTTCAATGTCAGATCGAACAGTGGGCGCACCTCCAACTCGTCGCGATGCGTGATCAGCCAAGCCTTCGTGAGGCTCGCATCGAGATCGGACATTGTGATCGTCGTATGCTGCTGAAGCTGTTCGTAGGTCGGTGCGCTGTCAATATCCAGGCCTCTTGGGTCGCCCATCGGCCAACGCTGTGGCTTAAAGTTGCGGATATACAAGAAATCGGTCGTTCGTATCGCACGCATCGGGTACGGCAGATCGCCCTCTCGGGCGGAGTGGACATGCAATTCTCGACCCACAATTACGTGGTCTCGTTGCGGATCGACCCAGCCGTTGACATCGCTGGTTAACTGCTTTTTGAAGCTTCGTCCGTCCATGTTGGCAGGGACGTCGACATTTGTCAGTTCCAATAGCGTTGGCCCAATGTCCATCACGCTGACGAAGTCTTCGACATGACGACCTTTCATGATTAGTTTCGGATAACGCACCATCAAAGGCGCTCGAATTGCTAGGTCATAACAATTCGTTTTTCCGCGCGGGACACCCGGGATACCGTGATCACCGGAGACGATGATAATGGTGTTGTTGAGTTGCCCACTCGATTCGAGTTCATCGAGCATCACTCCGAGCATGGCGTCCAGTGCCTGGATTTCACCGAGGTAGTCGGAGAAATCACGACGGATGTCTGCGACATCGGGCAGAAACTTTGGAATCAATCCTTTGAGGCGATCCGGGTCGAGGTTCCAAAGATGCTTGCCTGAGTCTGGCGTGTAGGGGCGATGAGCGTTAATCGATCCATAAACAAAGAAAAATGGCTTTCCGTTCGGGCATCCTGCTAACACACGTTGCATCTCGCTGCGAGGGTGATCCAGTACCAGTTCCCGCCGTTTCAACTTTTCCGTGTCGTTGTCTGCAGTGCCGACGAAGAGACCGTATCGTTGATATTCGACTTTTGGCAGCTTGCGCGCTTTGGCGCCTAGCGGGCTCGGATCAAACGCGAACGTTTTCAAGCTTTTGCGAACGTAGTATCCGTCCTCGCGCAGCAGATTGACGAATTTGGGAAGCGTATGAAACGGGTTTTGGTATCCTTTCCAATTGCTCGCTTTGCCATTCAGGAATGCGCCGCTTCCGCAATTCCAGAAGTAACGTCCCGTCGCTAGCGATGCCCGGCATGGTCCGCATGAGGCAACCGGCACAAACGCATTTCGAAACAGAACGCCCTCGTTTGCAATCCGATCGATGTTGGGTGTCTCGAGTAAATCGTTCAAGGAAGCAATTTCGGGATCGGAGTAGACGCTCGCATAACGTCCCCAATCGTCTGCGAAAAAAAACAGGATATTGGGTCGTTCTGCAGCGCTGGTTGTTGGGGAGCCAAATAAGCGGCCAATTAATAGCGCTAAAAATATGAATTTGAAGTTTGTCATTTTGGCTTCAAAGCGTGAGGAACGTTGAGGGAATCCGTTTCCAGATCGCATAAGCTTAATTTGTCGCGTCCGTTCAAGTTTTGAAAATGATTGCGGGTTGGCAGTGCATCAGCAGCGGGCCAAGCCGTTACTTTGTTCGAAACGCTTCACTTTGAACGAGCGAGTGAACGAACTCGCTAACGGCAAATTGTTTGCTCCGCGCTGAATTGGCAATTTCGTTAGCCAAGTCCGCATCGGTGAATCCAAAGGGACGACCTAAAGCGTACTCGATCAGGTGCTGGGTGAATCCTCGTGCGAAATCTTCTTCGCGCTCTGCGATGAGTTCTCGCAATTCGTGGTAGTCGCCAAAGACGGGGCCCTGGTGGAAAGCTCCTGAGACGTCAATCTCCCAACTCTTTCCTTTTTTGGCTCTCTGCTTTTTCGCGACGGCGGGTTGGTAACTGTCGGTTGTGCGCCATTTTCCAGCAGCGTTGAAGTTTTCCAAGCCGAAACCAATCGGATCGATTTTTCGGTGGCAACTTGCGCATTGAGCTTCTGCCTGGTGGGTAAGAAGTCGCTCGCGTGTGGTGAGGAGCTGATCTTTGAGGCGTGAGAGCTGCGGGACGTTCGGCGGCGCGGGGGGGGGTGGATCGTTCAGCAGATAACGCAGCACCCAGGCTCCGCGTTCTACCGGGCTACTTACAACGCCGTCGCTGCCCATGGCATGAATGGCAGCCATGCCCAGTAAGCCACCACGAACTGAATCGGCAGGTAGCTTGATTTTTCGAAATGCGTCGCCGGTGACGCCGTCGATGCCATAGTAGTTAGCGAGCAGTCCGTTGATGAAGACGTAGTCGCTCTTCAGAAGCTTGTCGAGCCGGTTATCTTCCCCGCCGCGAAGCAGGTGGGCGAACGATTGATAAACCTCTTCCCGCGCAGCGGCGCGAACGTTTTCATCGAAATCGCGATGCAGATTTGCGTCGAACTGAAAAAAGTCCAGCCGCTCCATGTTGAGCCACTGATGCACGAAGCCGGAGACGAATTCATCCGAGCTTGAATCAGCGATCAGCCGATTCACCTGTTCGCGGAGAACTCTCGGCCGATGTAACTCATTTCGTTCCGCGAGATCCAGTAGTTGCCGATCTGGCGGAGCGCTCCAGAGGAAGTAGGCCAGACGCACGGCGAGTTCGTGGTCGTTGAGTTCGCGCCGCTCGGTTTCGTTGCCGGGTTCGTTGAGATAGAGAAAACCCGGCGAGGCGAGAATCACGCTGAGTGGCGTGCGGATGGCGACGTCGAAGGGATCGCCCGCTTTTCGCCGCACTTCAAAGATCGCCAGGAGTTTGTCGATGAAGGTTTCTTCAGGTTTTTCACCGCGAAAGGCGGCGTTGGTGAATTCGGTAAAGATAGCGCGAGCGCGTTCCGCTTCCGAACCGTCACGTGATGGATGTCTGCTGAGAATCGTCCGAAGCGGCGAAGGTGTTCCGTCTTCGGGCTGCGGACCCTCCAGTTCAATCCAGTCAATCCAGATGGCCGGGTCAGTGCCATAGCCGTTGTTTCGCTTGTCGCGATTATAAGCATTCCGAAGACTCTTTGTATTTGTCGGTTGCCGTTCCTGAATGCCAAATTCACGCTGGGTATGAGCGCTGATCTCCAGTTGAGTCTCCACGATTTCTGGTTGTCTGATCGTCCCGGTGATCTGGTGGCTGCTGAGAGGAAAACCCGCAAATCCAGCCCGCACGCCGTTGCGGCGTTGGGGGTGTCCGATCTCGATGAAGTGACGGGATGACGGGGAGCCTTCCACCACTCCGGCGCGCACCCGCATGATATAGGTTCCGGACGGAAGCTTCTTTGGCGGTGGTGAAATGTCGAAGCGGCAGACTCCCCAGGCGAGTTTCAAGTACGCGCCTCGATCGTTGTGAGGGAGTGCGGCGTAATGCTTGAAGTAGGGGTATTTTCGAAGATATCCACCCTGATGGCTGAATGCGGCTCGTTGTGCATCCCTGAAACCGAAATCCTTCGGATCGGGAGTCCCCTCCAGTAAATTTGCGTAGTAATAAAATCGAGTCGGGTTGTTGATTCGAGGGGTTGTTTTGCTTAGCTCCGCGATCTTTGCCAGATTCTCGGGAGTTGCTGCAGCCTTATCCACGCCCGCTTTCCAGCGCATAAAACGCTCGTGCTCCTCCTCCATGTTTTTTATTTGTCGTTCGTTTCCGACGTTGACGGTCTCTTCCG
The DNA here is from genome assembly GCA_029243025.1 of Pirellulaceae bacterium. Classification (NCBI taxonomy): domain Bacteria; kingdom Pseudomonadati; phylum Planctomycetota; class Planctomycetia; order Pirellulales; family Pirellulaceae; species Pirellulaceae bacterium. The sequence continues at coordinate 13,320 of JAQWSU010000011.1, forward strand.
GCTCGAATCGAAATAGCATCGGCTTTCGTCCAGCAGTCGTTCGTCGCTCGAACACTTCATCAATCGCGATGCGTCCCAGCTTTAGGTATTTTTCGAACTGGTCGCTGGAGAGAAAGAGTGACGCACCGGTCGTATCGAACGTCCCGGAGCCACCGTCGGCGGGAAGAGATTCGACATTGACATACACGCCCAGCAGATGTCGTATCGTGTTGCGGTACTCACGCCGGTTGAGCCGTCGCATCGTGATCTTGCCGCCTGAATCTGCCAGGACCTGACGCGCGATGACCATGGTTCGAGCCAGATCATCAAGGAAATCCGTCTTCTCTGTATTGCCAGGCTGCTCGGAATCCTCCGGCGGCATTTCACCGGCATTCAGCGCGTTGAGCACCTTCTGCCAGAGTTCCGCTTGCTCGATGGTGGCGATGCGGAATGGCAGTTTTTCCAAATCGACGTTTCCTTCTCGCGTCTCGGAGTCGTGACAGTCGAGGCAGTGTGATTTGAAGAAGGCCCGGTGTTTTTCCGGAAGACGTGCTTCGGGCGGAGTAGCTCGCGCGAAGGCACAAAGGTACAAAGTTGCAATGCAAGTTGTGTAGGTAATTCGCGCCATACTGTTATTCCGTAGTTATCGTTGTAGCTGCGCCCGCCAGAGCGTGGACCGTCGTCTGGAGACGGCAGCTACATTCAACTTCTTATTCGCAGTGCTACGCCTTCAGTTCCTTCACAATGCCAGTGCTGTCGCCATGTCGTTCGGCGTTCATGCCAATTCCCTGCAGCATCGTTAGCCATACATTGCTCAGTGGCGTATCCTTTGGCAGGACCAGGTGCTGCCCCAGCTTCAGATTCGCTCCACCGCCTGTGAGGACCGTTGGGCAGTTGTCGAGGAAGTGAATCGAACGAATATTGGAGCCGTAAGCCAACGCCACATGATCGAACAGACTTGAACCGTCGACCTCTTTTGTTGCTTTGAGCCTGTCGATCAAACCGGCGACCAATTCGCTCTGAACTTCGTCGCGTTTCTTTGACGCCTCCATCCGCTGACCGGGTGAGTAGTGGCTCATATTGTGAGGAGCCACGTCGAGATCTAAACTTGTCAGCAGATTTTTGACAGGCTGGCGATAGGTCATTACCCGAGTGCTGTCAGTCTGCAGAGCGGCGACGATCAGGTCATACATGACTTTGATCTCTTCTCGCCCTTTCAATCCTGGCTCGGGTTCGTCGATCGGCGGTTTTGCCTTGGGAACTTCCAGCCATTCTTTGTCCTTACTCAGTCGCGTCTCGATATCGCGAATGCCTTGGAAATACTCGCCGAGTTTGTCCTTGTCCGTTTTCGTCAAACCACGCTGCACACGCCGAGCTTCCGTGAGAACTGCATCCAGCACACTGCGTTGTTCGGCCATCGCCGCCTGGCGTTGTTCCAGTGGCAGATTATCGGCAGAGAACAATTTATGAAACACCTCGACAGGCGTGTTGAAACCAGCCACTGGTTTTCCGTACTGATCCCAAGCCAGTGACAGCCCCGGTCCATGACCGGATGCACTCGCATCAGTGCTGCCAAGCTGCACCGACGCATAACGTGTGTGTTGGCCAAGTTGCCGAGCCGCGACCTGATCGGCGGAGATGCTGTTGGACATACTTTGCCCCGGAGCGGCAAAGCGATTTGCCCCTGTTAACCAGAACGTACTGCCCCAATGCGCTTCGTTGCTGAATTGGTTCGAGCAACCCTGCACGACGGTGATGTCTTCTTTGTGTCGTGAAAGTGGCTTGAGGCCCTCAGGCAGGTCGTAGTCGGCCCCGGTTTGTTCGAGAGCGGGAAACCAGGTTTCCTGCGTCACGCCAAACCCGAAGCCGAGAAAGACCAAGCGTTTGGGCGGTGTCGCAGTTGCAGTCTGCGCTGCCCCAGCGGAGCGACGGAATCCGATCGACTCGAGCGTTGGTAACGCAACCAGCGCTCCCGCTCCGCGAAGAAAATGACGACGATGAAGACCCTTGAATTGTGTGTTCATGGCAAAAGATCTGGAGATCATGGCTTGGCGTCTAAGCAGCCTGATTTCGTACCTTCCGGTTTACTCTGCGTAAATTAAAAATGAATCCAGTCCCTTTTTCTTTCCGATGATTGACTTGCCGTTTGAGCTCCGCAGTAGCGCCTGGGCTCGCTCAAAGTTGGTCAGAAGAGGATGGCCGTATGAGCTTTTTCACGCGCGTCGCTACTACTTGGATTGTACCTCGAAATGATGCAGCACGTTCTTGAGCAGTTTGCTCATGGATTCGTCATGATAAACGCCCCAAGAAGTCGCGATCGATCCTGTATGGAACAGGCGACCGCCTTCAGGACGTTCCCAGTAGATGATTTCAGCGATTGTTTGGTCGTTGCCAGTGCGCGGTTTATGGCCTTCCGCGTTGTAGTCAATGACCCGCCGCTCGTCGTTGCTACTAGCGACGGTGACAATTCCCTTAGGTTCGATTAGTCCTTTGATGACGGAATCTGCCGTCGCCCGTTGCAGCGTTGATAACCGAACGTCGAACTCGTGTCCCACCGCGCCCACTCCCTCCTCAATAAATCCAAATACATCACCCTTCTCGAGTCCGACCTGATGAGGCTGGTTGAAAAGGAAATGGTCTGGTTGGTCAACGTGATAAGGCTTGAACGCGCCGCCCCAACCGATGCATGTGAGTCCGATCACCTTCCAGGCAGGATAGCCGCAGAAACGCATTAAACTGCCGCGTTGGAAATCGTGACTGTGATAGAGTTCACCCACTTGGGCGAGCCGCCGCCCGCCGATTCCCGTTCCGTACTTGCGGCACTCCATGAATTCGCCCGTTTCGTCAAATGTCACCCGCCAGAACATCGTGTTGCCCGACAAGACAACCGCATCGCCACCCGCTTTGAGGTAACGGTCGAGTCCGTGATAGGCGCGGGCCGACCAGTACTCGCTGTGTCCATTGATGACAACGGCTTGATAGTCGCGCAGTACCTCGGGGTTCCGGTCCAGGTCGCGGTCGGTGATTACGTCGTAATCGTACCCGTGTTGGTCAAGCCAGAGATGCAAAAAACGCTCGCCACGCATGAGATGGCTGTAGGACTGGTTGATGTAGGTTTTGTTCGGACCAGCCGCAGGCCAAGGTAGCTTCAACCCGATCTTATAAGTGGGTTGGCCATGGCGATGATCTCGGTAGCAGCTGTAGGCGGGAGCGCCGGGATGACTGGTAGCCAGTCCTTGCGTGTCCATTTGGGTGAGGCCTGGTTGCTGATTGATCGGGAAAGGCGCCGAGTTGTAAGCGAGCCACGTGTTGGAAGAAACGAGTACCAGTAATGGCGCTTTGGGGCGAGAGACGGGGCGCCGCACGATGAAAGTTGTGAAGTAACGCATTGGTTTGCCATCGACCTCGAGATCGAAACGACCCGCATAGATTCCGGATTTGGCGTCCGTGTCGATGCCGAATTTGTGGCTGATGTCCCAACGTGCATTGTACAGTTCGTCTGATGCGAGTCGTAGTCCGTGGCCCCGTTTCGGATCTTTCGTCGGATCGTACTCGGTATCGTGTCGTCCAATGGCGGCCGCGTCAAAGCTTGGCCCACCGATCATCCATGTGCCTCGGTTGATGATCTGACCATGCCTTCCGTCGACACCCGAATCGGCGACGCGGGTGCCGCGTTCTTCGCTGAACGGCCAGCACGCAAGCACGGCATTACCTTTTGGGATGGTCGTCCCGCGATCGGCAAATCGATTTTTGATTTGATTTAGGTCAATCGCTTGGTCATAGAGGGCTACCATGGCAATATCGCCATTATAAAAATTTTCTGCAGCGCCCTTGCTGCCGTAGGCGCCGATCCTGAGCGCCGTCTTTCCAGGCCGAACGACACCATTAAATGGGAATTCGCCCGCCAGTTTTCCATCGATGAAAATACGTTTCACCTTTCCGTCCCAGGTTCCCACAACGTGATGCCAACGTTGAGGCTTGATCAGGTCTGGTTTAGTTTGATGAAGAGACGAATTATTGAGCTCACCCCCATCGTCCGTGATAAACGCGATCCGACCCTCGCTGATGAACAGTCCAATCCCGCTATGTTCAGGATAATCATGTTGAGTGATCAAGCCTTGCCAACCGCTGATCGCGAAGGGACGGATCCAACATTCCAGGGTCAGTTGGGTCAGCCGTCTATCATTGGGCAAGCCGCCTGCGACATGCACGTACGACCCAGGATGGATCGGCTGTGTCTTAGGCTCTTCGACGCGAAATGTTTTGAGCACCGGATCTTTGTCGCGGTTCTTAGGTTCGGATCCAAGTTTCACAATGCTTAACTTGTAGGGGACGCTACTGCTGACCCGGAATTCGATGTCTTCGCCCGCGGCAATGCTCTTCTGGGCATAGGCATGCAGGCCTGGCAGAGTGATCGCGTGATGGGGTGGGATGTTGTTTTTGATTGAATCCGCTTCGATTGAAGCAGGCTCCGTCGCGGGCTTCGACTCCTTGAGATAAGCCACGAGGTCGACGATTTCTTCGGGTTTCAACAGTTGGTCAATCCCGTCGGGCATCAATGAGACGCTCGAGTATCTCGCCTCTTCGATTTTCCGAAACGCGATCGGTTGCACAACTCCTGCTGCCGACGAAAGGAATATCTTGTCAACCGTTTCCTTCACGGGTAGTCCGGATAGTGTCCTTCCATCCTTCGTCAGGATGTTCACCACTTCGTGGTAACGAGCAATGGATGCGCTGGGAAAAACAATCGCTTCCAGCAGATCCATCTCATTGCGAATGGCGCCGATTCTTGTCAAGTCCGGACCCAAGCGAGTGCCCTGTTCGCCTTTGATGTGACAGATGGTGCATTTTGATTTCTCTTGATTGTTGAACAATCTTGCGCCTCGCTGTGCGTCACCTTTTGGCAAAAATGCTGCAAGCTCCTCGAGGCGTTCTTTTTGTCGTGCGACCTGATCGGGTTCAGGTTTCGGGGATTCGGCGAGTTGGATTTCAGGGAAGGCATCTGCTGTAACAGTTCGTCGATCAGTTTTCTGCATGAGCCGAACCTGTTTTCCGACGGGATGGGCTGCAGGCAGGAGTTTCGTCTGCCCAATCTCATAGATCGCATAGATCAGGGCATGTCGCAAGAATGGATCCAGCTCATTCGAATAGGAATTCAACAGTGGCTCGACGGCTTCGTTGTTACCAATCCTGCCGAGGGCCATGGCTGTCAATCGGCGAAGTTGCGGATTATCGTCCGAGAGCAACTCGATGAGTGGCTTAAACGCATCGCGATCTCGCCACAGGCCCACACTTTGGATCGCTGTTGCGCGCACGTCAGAGTTTTCATGACTCAAGAATCGTCTAACCGCTCTGCGCGCTCGCTGACTTGGGATTCGATGCAGCGACCAAATCGCCGGAATCTGAGCACTGGCTGTCGAGAGGGCATCGATATTTTTTGGTTCAGCCAGAACATCAATGGCGCGTTGAACAACGGTGGGTCGCTGATCCGAAAGCCAACTGACTTGAGGGTGATTCCAATCGAGTTCAAGACCGCGAGGGTCTGCGGACTGATGCGAACCGCTCTTCTGAATTCGATAGATTGCACCCAGAATATCGGGCTTGGCAATTTTAGAAGTTGGACAACAGATCATGTACCAACTGCCCGTGTCGGCAACCAGGAGGCTACCATCAGCATCTTCGATCACATCGGTTGGATGGAAATCGCTTTGATTGCTTTCAAGAAAGGTGCTCGATTCGGCATCGTAGGATGATCCCGACCGAGCAAGTCGGTGCCTCGATACGCGTCGCGTGTTGAATTCCGTACAGACGAGATCTCCTTTTAAACCTAATGCGTGATCTCGTGGCATCACCATGCCCGAAGGTGCCGCAGGTCCTAACTGGGTCAGTATTGGCAGCAAGTCTCCTGTGTTGGGATGCGGAGCGAGCACGCGGTCATGGTTCCTACCGTACGTTCCGCCGTACACGGCATGCAGAATGCCATCGCGTCTTCCCGGTTGGGAAAGGTCAAAGAACGTGCCGCTGAGAAATCGTTCACCCGTGTCACTGAATGCCAAGCCAACGGGGTTATTCATCCCGCCGGTAATAACCATCTCCAGTTGATTACCGTCTGGACGAGCTCGATAGATATGAGCGGCCCGTGTGCTGATCGTTTTGCCATTGCTCAGTTCGTGCTCCTGGGGTGCGAATGCTCCCTTGCACCAGTAGAAAAAACCATCGGGTCCGCGATAAGGACCGTGCATGTCATTGCCGCACCTTTCGATCGAACCGCCATCGAACCATACGGTGCGTTCATCTGCCACATGGTCGCCGTCTGAATCACGGAATTTCCAGATGTGTGGCGGTGCTCCGATGTAGACCGCACCGTCGTGAACGAGAATGCCCTCGGGGAAAGGTAACTTCTCGGCGAACACCGTTGACTCATCAAAGATCCCGTCTCCGTCGCGATCGACTAATCTTAATATCCGATGTTGCGGATCCTTGAGTTGAGCCGGTGCGCTCTCCGTGTTGCCAGAACTGTCGGTCACATAGAGAACTCCATCCACGTCGCTAAACATGTGAATGGGCCGTTGTACGAGCGGCGGTGCGGCGACACGCTGCAGTTCATATCCCTCTGGAATCGTGAACGTGTGAGGGGCGAGCGAAACGGTATCTGCACCCTCTGTAGTCCGTCCGTTACAAAAAATGGCAAGGACGACGCAAACGTAAAATCGATTGTTTCTTGGCATGTGACGCAGTCAGGTTTTGGGTGAAGGACACGAGAAGCAAACCGCTTCTTGCGGGTACTCGTCGCAATGGACGCTGGTATGTCAGGTGACTCCTCGTTATACACTGTTTACTGTAAGGACACTCATGTTTGAATCGATCGCTTATCAGATAGCTGATCAAGTCGAATATTTTGTCTTGAGTGAAGCAATTGGGCGAACCGTTTGACATCCCGTTTGACATCCCGTTTGGCATCCCGTTTGGCAGGGGTGAAGTCTTGGAAACAAGCCGTTGCTCGATCGAGTTGCAAAAGCTCGTCACTTGTTGGCTGGTGGTCCGTCAGCGAGAACGGGCGTTTTTACGGTTCTTCCGCGAAGCACGGGCGAATTCTGGAATGTCCGTGATCTTTCTCTTCATTCCTGCTCTCAGACTCGCCTTGAATTGGCTGCGACCTTGGCTGATGATTTAAGTTGCGCCAGGCCTGGATTCCGTTGCCGTGTTGAAACGTCGGCTGAATAACTTGAGCTCAGGCGTGAAACTCACATCGGTCGCGGGTCGACTTATAGGTCAATCTGATTGTGGGCAGCGAGCTGAAGAATCGATGTTCCGCACTCGGCGGGTCGATGCTTCGTGCGATAAGCGGTCGGGGCCATTTCGGTGTGGCGTTGGAAGATCGAATGCATGCTGATCTTGGTGCTGAATCCGATCTTCGCGCTAATTAATTTTTATGAGTTCGTTGCTTTTTACGACCGATCAACTTTGACCCGCGAAACGATTCGGCCTCGTCTCCAGCGTTGGCTGCCGACGTTGAAAATCGCAAAGGGCTGATTGTTAATTGTGAAGTATTGATGAAGGTCAGCAAATTGGGTTCGTGACGTTCAAGGAATGCGTTAGTAGGGTTGAAATGCCGGTTGACGATTTTGACGGCCCGACCTAAAATCATATTGACCTTGGCCGCGTTTTTTTTTGCATCAGTTCTCCTGGTTGGAACGCTGGAATGCCCTTACATCGGAATCCTGTCGGCCTTCTTGTACTCTGGGCTTTTGCCAGTGTCTCGGTACTTGGTCACGGATTGCACTTTCTTCCGACCGCCAACCATCTCGCGGCACCCTCGCACGGGTGTGATCATTGTCACGATCACGGTTCAGCGCCTGGAACGAAAGCTGATACGACGTCGGGTCACGATTGTCCAATTTGTTCCTTCCTGGCTCAGGCTCAATTTCAAACGGAATTTTTCTTTGAGCAGCCTCTCGCCTACAGCTGCGAGCTGTTCGACGATCGCCAGCCTCTGTGTTTGGCGCATCCACTCGTCGCGTTGCATCTCGCTCGCGCACCGCCCATCGCAGCCTGATGCTGCCGTGTGGTAAGTATACGGATCGTCGGCTCGTGGATTGAATTCACTTGAGCGAGTGTTCTGTCGATTGCTTCGCGTGTAGCAACCTCATTCGTATGCATACTCGATTCTAGGTGCGCTTCGCTCGTTGCGCCTCGTGCTGCGTGGCCGACCATCCACTTGGTACTCCTGCGGCGAGCTGAAGCGCGCCTGATATCGAATGCTCACCGCGGTGGAAATGTATTACGATTCTCAAGTTGAAAGACCATGAAAACTAAATTCAAAAGCCGCTGTTCTCGGGCGTTTACGCTTGTGGAGTTGCTGGTTGTTATCGCTATCATTAGCATTCTGACATTGCTGTTGCTGCCAGCTGTCAATGCAGCTCGGGAAGCGGCACGAAATACTCAATGTAAGAACAATATCCGTCAGTTGGCGCTGGCTGTTGTGAACTACGAAGGTGCGCATCGGCGTTTTCCAGTGTCGCAAACGGCCAGCGGTAAGCCAAATCCTGACGGCGAATGTCAAGGAGGCTTTTATAGTTGGCACGCCAGGATTCTCCCTTTCATTGAAGCACAGAGTGTGTTTGAGCAAATTGACTTCAGTACCGACTTGGCAGACGAGTGTAACGATGGAGATCATGGACTAATTAGTGCCTCCCATCCACACGCTCGCATTGCCACGACCAAGATTGATACGTTTCTTTGCCCGTCCGACGGCTTTAATCTGAGCCACTTCGAAATCATGGGAATCGACACGGCTCCCGACAACTACGCAGGGAATGCTGGGTGGCCTTCGCTTGCCACCGGCTACCGAGGAGAGCGAAAGACGCCGGCAAAATACAATGGCTTGATCAATATTGTGAATCCGCGTCAGAAGAGCGAATTTCAGCCGAAACGAGCTGTACGTGTCCAGCAAGTCGTTGATGGCTTGTCGAAGACTGCGTGCGTGGCCGAGCGTCTGATACAACGAGGCACGACTCAGCAAAGCGTTTTGAACGGTTCAGAAAAGACGCTGTCGTATCATTTGACCGAACGTCCTCGAAGTCTGGCCGAAATGGCCAGGCGATGTGGCCCCGAACATACGCATGCTGATCTTTCCAACTCGGCGTACCTTGGCCGAAGTTGGCTTTCCGGTTGGGCTCCGACCGGCCCGACGTACATGCACGTCAAACAGCCGAATACCAATTCTTGCCATTTTAGTCATAGTTTTAGTACTGGCGATTTTATCGTGACTCCCACGAGTAACCATTCGGGCGGTGTGAATGTTGCCTTTGCGGATGGACACGTCCGTTTCGTCGCGGACGATGTGAAGTCAAATATCTGGTGGGCGATGGGAAGTCGAAACGGAAAAGAATCGATCAATGAAGAATTTTAGAGCAGAAACACTTTGTCTATGCTATTGGCTACGACTCCTAGCAGTGACCACAGCGTTGGTTGGGGCTCTAGTGGTGACTGAGCAGGCCAACGCCCAATTCGGCCATTCCGATGTCGATTTTGGATTGGATGGTAACCGCCTAATTACAAACCAACGAGTTTACGAGTCGTTTTTTCCAACGTTCGGTATTTCCAAACATTATTCGTCAAACCCTGGTTTTGCAGCCGAGTCGGATGGGCTGGGTACGATCGGATCGCGCCAGGAAGTTGTTTATGACGTTTTGGATCGATTGTTTTTTTGGGACGGACTTCAGTTTGATTCCCCGGATGAAGAAGTTCGGATTCGTGTTGAAAACAATCCCCCGGGATCCAGTTCAACGTTCATTGATGGCGCGAGCGATGTGCAGCTTGGGTCGATTGATCCACCCATCAATCGAATTGGTGCTGCTTCGAACGGGGGTGAAGTTCATTCGCATGTAAGCTTTTTTCTCGAAGCTGGTGAGGATGATCCACCCGTTGGCGCTTATGGCTTACAAGTCGCGATTTCGACTGATAGCGAAGAGATCGTCGATTCCGAACCGATCTTCATTGTGTTTAATCTAGGTCTTGATTCTTCCGCGTTCGAAGAAAGTCTTTCCGTCTATGAGGGTATTCTTGACACACCGGGTATCGTCGGTGACTTCGATTCGAGCGGGATTCTCGATGCGGTCGATATTGATCTCCTGACTGATGCCATTCTCGGGAATTCAACCGATCTAAAATTTGACGTTAATTTCGACGGTGGTGTCGACTACGGCGACCGGCGCGAATGGGTCGAAGTCCTGCGGGGGACTTACTTCGGCGACACCAATCTTGACGGGGAATTCTCCAGTACTGACCTCGTAGCGGTATTCCAGCTGGGTGAATACGAAGATGGAATTGCCGCCAATTCGACGTGGTCCGCAGGCGACTGGAATGGAGATCGTGATGTTGACTCGGCTGATCTTGTAATCGCATTTCAGGCCGGCGGTTACGAACAGGGGCCGCGCCCTAGCCTCGCGGTACCGGAACCTACCGGGCTGCATTCGCTGCTTTTGATTGCAATGGCGATCCTCACGAATGTGCGTCACCGTCGAATTAAACGAAGCCTCTGACATTATCTCTACATCAAGCTCAGACACCGCTTTTTTGATCTGTTGACTCTTCCTCGGGCCAATGCACGATCGGAACGTGTCATGCCCGGTGTGAAGTTGGTATCCTACGCCCTTGGTTTTTTACCGTTACCAAGTGTTTTCGGGTGAGGATTCGAGCGCTATGAAGTTAATCATTGAAGCTGAGGTGACGCTGTTACAGGTCCAGATGCAGGAAAGCGAAATCGTGCTATCGTACGAAGGTGATGTGGGTAAGTACGGTCACGTGTTCTTTACTCATCACCTGATTCCATCAAATGCAGAAGAAACGAAGGGCCGTTTAACCGGATTTGCGCGAACAATTCTTGCAGACGGTGGCTCGGTTCGAGGCACCTTGTCAGGAATCTGGCGCCGCGAGGGATCGAAGTTTCGCGTGCACAGTCTGGATGATGTGATCGGCTTGCCTGATCAGAACTATGTTGATATCAGTTTTGACATCCTGACGAAGCGTGGCTCGGTGCGTTTGTTCTCTGTCCTCGATGATTGATTGACATCGATCACGGGTTCAACGTCTCAAGAAGATTCGCGACTGCCAAATGCGATCCAAGTGGAAACACGATTCGTCGTGAACGAATTGTCTTGAGTCGAAAGCGATACCTACTTGGGAACTTCCCCTCTTCATTCACGCCAAAGTGCACCTCCGACTCAAAACAAACAAGGTGCGTGAGGATAGACTGACGTTCTTCGCTTGTTTCTTACACACGCAGATCGGTTTTGTTGCTCGATACCGTGATGGAACTCGTTTGAAATCGGCGGATGCGAATACAGTGTTTTCCAGTTTAGTGTGCGCTGCCGAAGGACGTTTGCCAGCCAGCCACACCTGTAAGGCTGATGGATATTTGCCAAAGAAAAAACTGTTTCGGAGGGCAACTGTTAAAGCAGAGACTGTTAGAAGAACAGTCATCGGATTTCCTCGCCGGGCTCTTTTGGGATAGAGAGAGCAGTTTGCTATATTTTTACGATTTGAAATTGCTACGATGGCGTTGCTTTTGCTTATCCTTGCAACTTTTTACTGAACGAGTTCGGACCCAATCCATGTCACGCTTATTGCTGATGCGACTGCTCACGGTCACGGCGTTATCACCGCCAATTCTCTTCGCGGCTGAAAAAGAACCGGCGATTCAGCATGTGGTTATTGAACCGGCTACGAACGAGACACCGCGTAGTGACACCGCTTCGGTCGCCCAACTACCAGACGATCAACTCCTGGTGGTTTACCACAAGTACGAGAATGGCAAACGCAGCGGCCACGATCATGGGATCTGTCGGATCTGGTCCAAAGTGAGTGACGATGATGGCAAGACGTGGCAACAGCCCCGCATGCTTGTAGACGTGGGCAAGGGTGATATGAACGTCCAGGCGCCAGCCCTGTTGCGCACCAAGTCAGGTGGCCTGCTGTTGATCAGCTTACGAGCTCATCCAGATGGTAACAGTAGCACCATGTGTTTGTTCGAGTCCGTGAATGGTGGAAAGAGCTTTAAGCCTCGAGATCCATTGTGGACTCGATCAAACGGTCAGTTGCTCCAAGGTGGAACCAGCTGCCTTCTCGAACTTAAATCAGGCCGATTACTTTTGCCCTACCATGGCGGAGTCGGTAGCCAGTGGAAGCAAAAGAATAGCGCGTGGTGCCTTTTCAGTGACGACGGTGGTCAGACTTGGAAACGGTCGGAGCCGATTGACCTTCCCAAACGGGGCGCGATGGAAGCTTCGGTTGCCCAATTCGACGACGAGACTTTGCTGATGTCGCTGCGGACGCAGCTTGGGGGTCCTTTTCTATCGCGTTCTGCTGACGAAGGAAAAACCTGGACCCAACCCGTATTCAGTGGTCTAGAGGGAGGTGAGTCGGGTACCTGCTTGCGACGTTTACCAGGTAGTAATGACGTTGTCTTGTTTTTCAACAACAGCAAATATAACCCAGATCACCACCATTTCGGTGAACGCACACCACTTACGTGTGCGCGGTCGTCAGATCAAGGAATGACTTGGAAGATTATCGGCAACATTGCTGCAGACCCGGCCGCCGAATATACGAATCTGGATTGTTTCTTCACAGTACGCGGCGACGCCATTCTCACCTATATGTACGCCAAGCCGGCGTGGAATCGTGATAAGATTCAATTGAACGCTGCGCTGATTCCCCGACGCTGGTTCGATGGCTCTTAACGCAAGTGCTAGGATCAACGGTGACTGAAAAACAGGATCCCGTGCAGCACGCCTGACGATTCTTGAAACAGAGTCGGGCGATTGGAGTGTTGGTTGGATTGATTGTCGATCTGCGAAGTGAGTACAAAGAGAGACGTTGGGGATGGACGCCCACATTAGACGTCATCTATCTGGTTTAGATATGACTCAAGATTTGAGTACTCAGCATCGATGTGATGTCCGTTGCGGTCAGCCGGGTCCATGGGGTTCAGGCCGTGCTGTTGCTCCCAGTTGTCGGGCATTCCATCATGATCTGTATCGGTGGGGGCCGGGGCGGATTGTAAGAGTGGCCAGCCTCCCGCTTCGGTCTGTCGATCAATAATTCCTTGTTCTCCACAAGATGCCGTTCCAGCGACCACCTCTTGCAACACTCGAGTATCAATCGCATCCCGCACGGGTCGCTGGGCACCGACGTTGGCCAAAACGATTTTGTAGGCATCTGTTGCGCTGTGTGTGGTGACTGGCGCGAACGGAAACGCTTCTTGTTGCCGGTTTTTCGCTTCGTTGGTGTTGCCCTGGAAGATCACGCCACCCTTCCAGTTATTGCCAGTCAGTTCGGGATAGCTCTCGACGACATTGCCTTCAATGTGCCATCGCGGCTCGAAATTTTTGTAGCGAGCCATGTTGTCGTCGATTCTGGCAATTCGGTGTCGGACGTGCGGCCGAGTGGCGGGGCCGGGTTTGTAGTAGTTGTTGACCAAGTTAATGCTCATCGGTTTTCCATCGCAGCTACGTTTCCCCCAGTTGTAGATCACGTTGTTGCGGAAATCCATCTGCACCGTATGATCGTGATCACCGCCAGCAATGCTCGGGTTGCGCCCGGAACAATGAGCGAAGAGGTTGTGATGATAGGAGGTGCGCTGGCCGCCTAGCGACGCCCCATAGCCGTGCGGGGAGCGGTTGACGCTGCGATGAAGAGGCTCTGAAATCAGCGTCCACTGCACGGTCAAGTTTTTCGTTCCATGCCAGGTATTGATGGCCTCGTCGCTCGACCAGCTCACGCTGCAATGATCGATGATGATGTTCTCAGCATCGCGTACTTCGAGTCCGTCCATCGCTTTTCCGGCCTCATCGCCGACGCGGATGCGTAGATAGCGAACGATGATGTTGTTTGCCCCTCGAATCTCCAGCGGAAACCGGCGCAAGCAAATTCCGTCACCCGGAGCTGTTTGTCCGGCGATAGTGATGTTCGACTGTTTCACAAACAGCACAGACTTCAGCTCAATTGTGCCCGAAACTCGGAAGATCACTGTGCGATGGCCGACGCTCACTGCGTCTCGCAGCGAGCCCGGACCGTTGTCGTTGAGATTTGTGACGGCATACACCTCGCCCCCGCGACCTCCTGTGGCAAACCGTCCCCATCCCTGGGCCTCCGGAAAAGCAAGCGGCTGGGCGACAGCGCTCAGTGTCGTACAAAGCAGACCCGTCAGCAGCAACGAAACCCGCGTCGATTTCTGTAGGACGAACTGTCCCCTGGACGACAATACAGAGCGCATCACGGTCGCGGTAATTTTCAATCGAAGTTTAGCGACCTGCGCGAGTAGCTGTTTCATAATTGGTGTCCGGTCCAAGTCGAGCAGTAGCCATTGTGATTGTCGGGATCTTGGCGCCGACAGCGGAACGGTGTCCACTGCGGACGAAATCTCAGACCTGCCAGCCATCTCGGTACTCTCGACGCAGAAACTGATTGGCCGATTCATGGTTGGTGAATTCCATCTTGTCCGAATCCCAAAGCAGCTTTTTCTGCGTAAGGTCGTCTCGTAATTGAGAACGAAGAGCCACGTTGCCCAGCAACACGGTTTCGGTGAGAGGTCCTGCAAAGTCGAAGTTGGCACCCGCTTTCGGACCGCCTTTGCAAGCCTGAATCCATTCTTCGTGATGGCCTGGTGAACGAGCCAAAACTTTGGGTGGCGTTCCATATTCTTTGGCGCGATTTTCGGGGAACATTCGCCAATCGTCCCAGTCGCTTAGGATGACACCATCATCGCCAACGAGCATCACACCATTGGCACCTAATTCATCACCGTCTTTCAAAGCGTCTGGTCTTGGTGGTCGTAAACCACCGTCGTACCACACAACCTTCACCGGTGGCATCTCTCCGCGAGCCGGAAAATGATAAGTCACTACCGAACCCAGCGGGTAAGATTCCTCATTCACTCGCGTGGAGACAGCTTCCACGCTGGTCGGCGCTTTCAGCTTTAAGGCGCGAACGACTGGATCGAAGTAGTGGCAGCCCATGTCACCCAAGGCACCGGTTCCAAAGTCCCACCGACCTCGCCACTTGAACGGTGCGTAAGTCGGATGGTAGGGCCGCATGGGAGCTGGTCCGATCCACAGATCCCAACTCATCGTTTCAGGAATTGCGGGTGTATCGGTTGGACGCGAAACTCCCTGTGGCCAGTATTCGGAAAATAGACCTCGCGAAGGTCGATCGGTCCAAATATGGGATTCGCGAATCGGGCCGACTGCGTTGTCGATGACGAATTCCTGCACGATTCGTGTCTCTTTGTCCGCTTGTGCTTGATTCCCCATTTGCGTTGCTACACCCGCTTCGCGTGCCGCCTTCGTCAATTCGCGCGCTTCCCAAATCGAATGCGTCAAGGGCTTCTCGCAGTAGACATGCTTGCCAAGCTGAATCGCGGCCATGGAGGCGTGGAAGTGATGGTGGTCTGGTGTCGATACGGTGACTGCATCGATTTTCGAATCCATTTCCGACAACATGACTCGATAATCTTTATATCGTTTCGCGTTTGGTAGCTTCTTGAACGACTCGGCTGCACGTTTCCAGTCAACGTCACACAGAACAATGATATTCTGCGAGCCAGTATCCCTGACATTGAGTGCTCCTCTGCCACCAGCACCGATACAAGCAATGTTCAGCTTCTCGTTAGCGGCGTAGGTTCTTGCCGACCCGGCTTGTAGAATTGTAAAGGTGGCGGTGGACGCACCTGCGGTCTTCAGGAAGCTTCGACGATGAATGGGCAACGGCACAACAGTTACTCCGTATTGTAATGGTTCGTTCGAGATCACCTTCAATGAGTCTTAGTCTATATTTTAACGAATCTCGGCATGGTTTGCTTCTTAAACAGCAGGTTCAAACGATACTTGACGTGTAGCGTCCTGGATGTTTAGCCTAATCACCTCTTTTGCGGATTCCACACGAGCTGTGATTTTTTTGACCTCGGCGTGAAGAGCCCGTCCAAATCGTAAGAGACTCCAACGAGGGGGCTCACTTTTCGCGATTTCAGGTAAAAAGTTTAAAATTGGAGAAGGGCTTTCGATAGTGTGTCACGCAGGCCAAGTCCGTGACGCGATGCGCCTACTGAAAAATCAGTTGTTGGAAGTATGGTCAGTCAGGGGAACCAAATTGGGATGGCTTGAGCAAGATTTTGTTTGGTCGTGCGAACCGATCAGCGGTGTAACAAAAGTGCAGTAGTTAAGGCACAGGGCTTGCGCTGTGGTCGCAATGTCGACGGACCACGTTCATGGCGGAGAGGAGCTGAAAACGACGTGTGGACTCAAGCCAGCAAATCTTTTGGAGGGACGACATCGACTCAAGCCGATGCAAGATTCGACGACGTCTCAACCAGTTTGAAAAAATTGCGGGCTGGCTGGGGATCGGTGTCGGATTGTTTATTGCAAGCTGGCCGTTTCTGATGACGGCATTCTTCTACTTTGCGATGTCGGATTCCGAAACAGAGGATGGAAAATTGCTCACGAGTGTTCTGGCCGCAAGCCTGTTTTTTGGGGTCTTTTGTTTCCCGATTGCGGGCTTTGCTTTTTTGAAGGGTTTGTTGATTCTGCGTGGTCGTATGGAAATGGTGTTGGACACTAAGCGACTGCGCGTGATGAGGAGATTCGGACCGTGTTGCTCGACGCGTCGCTGCAAGTTATCTCAGTTGGGAGGGTTTCGGATTCAAGAAATTAAAAGCGAGCGAATCCGTTTTGGGGTTGGTTGTTCGAACCTGTTCGTCGTTCGGAAAAATGGTGGCGAGTTTCCTTTGTTGCGCATGTACCCCGATGAGATCATTCACCAGCTTGCAAAGGATCTACCCGAAAAGATCGAACGGCTGACGGGGCGAGCATCGCTGGTCGGTACAGACGGGATTCTGGCTGGAAATCTTAAAGCCGAAAGGACCTCGATTGATCCGCTCAAGACTCAAGATAGCACAACGAAGCCGATCGGCAGTAATCTTGAGCGAGAGGAACGAGGCGATGGATATGTCGTTCGTTTGCCTCGCCTATCGAAATTAACGAGTGTTGAGGGGAGATGGGGCCTTGCTGGTCTTTTCGCAGCTCAGCTCCTCCTGACGTTTGGTTTGGTCCCGGCTTTGATCGCGGGCAAAGTGAAAGGACAGCCGTCTGCCGGCTGGGGCATATTTTTTGTCTTCACCACGATTTCAATCTTCATTTTTTTATGCGTTATTTCTGCTGCTAACCGAAATGGATCAGTCCGTATCAACGATGGGAGGCTGACATTTCAGGCGAGTGGTCGGTTTGGAAAGCATTTTGCGAAGTGGAAGTTGGAGTCGATTGAGGCCGTTCGCGTTGCCGTTGAGCAGGACACGGAAAAGCCGTTCCATTCGACACACTTCGTTGAGGTGCGACCGGACTCGAACAAGCCAAGAAAGGGGTTGGACAACCGGGATAAGTCAGAACTCGAGTGGAACATAACTGGAATCGTTGATTATCTTGATTGCCAGCGATGTAATTAGCCAGCGATGCAATTAGGTGATGGAAGCTGCAAGGCTCTGCTTGGAACAATCG
Source organism: Pirellulaceae bacterium (assembly GCA_029243025.1). NCBI lineage: Bacteria > Pseudomonadati > Planctomycetota > Planctomycetia > Pirellulales > Pirellulaceae > Pirellulaceae bacterium. Next base: position 30,848 of record JAQWSU010000011.1, read on the forward strand.
ATTGCATCCGCAGCTTGATTTCTTGTTTCAAAATTTGTCTGTCACCGGGTCCGCTGCTGGGGTTGTCACGTTGGCTGCTTATGCCGAGGTAGCGCTCAGCGCGCATGCCTGGAGTGGTCAGGATTTTTGCTGCCGATTGTCTGACGTGATCAGCCTCGAGACATTTGCTTTGGGAGCTGCCGATTTGTCGCTTTTAGCTGCGGGACGAGTTAATCCGAAGATTGGGGAATACGAGTGGACTGACTACGTTTTCGATAAGCGGACGGAGCCATACCCATCACGCGATGGAAACTGCGGCTGAAATGGGCGTGGTCGTAAAAGCCACATGCCTGGGCGATTCTTGTAATGCTCTTGTTCGTTTCTTGCAGCATTGCCACGGCTTGTTCGATACGGATTCGAATGAGGTACTGTCGTGGTGAGGAACCAAAGGCGAGTCGAAACCTGCGTTCAAAGTGACTTACCGAGAGGCCAGCCATTGCAGCCAATTGCTCTGTCGAAACTTCACCAGCAAAATTCTCGTGCAGGTAGGTGATGACATCGGCCATGGCATCCGCTGTTCCTGACTGGACCCGTTCAATCTGACGTGAAAATCCAGCAATACCAATCACGCGTCCACGTTGATCACGCAGAGGGATCTTGCTGGTGGTGACTAAGCGGGGTGAGCCCTCGCCTTCCGGCGCACTCTCGATACGGTTGAGAATCGGCTCCCCCGTTTTCATCACTTGTTCGTCGTCGCTGCGGTAGTCATCGGCTCGGGTGCTGGGAAAAAAATCGTGGTCCGTTTTTCCGATCGCCTCATCCTCCGAGACGACGCCACAGTATTCACACCCTCGTCGATTGAGTTTCATGAAGTGACCTTTTCGATCTTTGACGAAGAACGAAACGCCAGGTAGGAGGTCAAACAAGGTCAGCACTTGTTGCCCAGGCTCGAGTCGGTCAAAAAACTCCCGTTGCATGGCGGTATTTTTCATGCTGCATTTTTACACCAAATTGATTCCTCCGTGCAAGACGCGACTGCTCATGCTGCACAAAATGGAAGGATTCAGACCGAAACACCTGGGAAGCCAGCGATCATGTCCAAGATCATCCGATATTGTCTCATTTCTGCATTGTTTGCAGGCCTCTTGGTCGTGCTTGGCGAGTCGGCGATGGCCACAGACAAAGCAAGCTTCACTCGCGACATCCGTCCCATCCTGGCCAAGAACTGCTTTGCTTGTCATGGCCTCGACGAGGATGCTCGCAAGGCTGATTTGCGGTTGGACGACCGGTCGGTTGCGATCGATGCGGGTGCGATCGCGCCTGGCGAGGCGGATCAGAGTGAATTAATTGCCCGCATCGAATCGGATGATCCTGATACGGTGATGCCGCCACCCGATTCGGGACACGAAATCAGCGCAGAGGAAATCAAACTGCTGCGACAGTGGATCGCCCAGGGAGCCAATTACGAAAAACACTGGTCGTTCACGCCGCCAGTAAAAGTCAATCCTCCTGCAGTTCCAGCAAGTGGTGCATCTCACCCAATCGATCGTTTCGTTTTGACTCGGCTCGAAGCTGCGGGACTTCAGCCCAGCCAACAGGCGGATCGACAGCGCTTGCTTCGTCGTCTCTCTTTGGACCTTATTGGTTTGCCACCGTCAGTCGAAGAAGCGGACGCGTTTCTTGCCGACCCATCCGCAGACGCTTACGAGAAAGTCGTCGATCGACTACTCAAGTCGGATGCCTACGGCGAACATTGGGCTAGGATGTGGCTTGATCTGGCTCGATACGCGGATACGAAGGGCTATGAGAAGGATCGTCCGCGGACAATTTGGCGCTATCGCGATTGGGTCATCGGCGCATTAAATCAGGATATGCCTTACGATCAATTCACCATCGAACAGCTTGCTGGAGATCTATTGCCAGGGGCGACGAGCGATCAGTTTTTGGCAACTGCCTTTCATCGCAATACGATGGAAAATGAGGAGGGCGGAACGGACGATGAAGAGTTTCGCGTGGCGGCTGTTAAGGATCGCGTCGATACCACCCTTCAAGTCTGGATGGGACTGACGATGGGTTGTGCCAAATGCCATTCCCACAAATACGACCCCATCAGTCAGCAGGATTATTATCGTTTCTATGCCTTTTTTAATCAGACCGAAGACGCTGACCGTGAGCAGCCAATTCTATCGACACCCACACGGCAACAACGGCGGCAGATTGAGTCGTTGGAAAACGAAGTGAAATCGCTCGAGCAACGGGTTGACCAAAAGTCAGCAGATTACGCGCAGGCTTGGAAGGAGTGGCAGAAACAGTTTGATTCTCAACCACTTTGGTCGCCGCTGTTCAAGTCGAAGTTTGAATCAAAGCAGGATGTAAAGCTTGATCAGGATAAGGAGGGGACGTTTTCAGTCGAGGGTGAATTGCCGGAAAAAGACAGTTGGAAACTGACCGTCGATTTACCCGCCGACCAACTGGTGACATCACTCAGAATTGAAACAGATCCAAAGATGGCGGGCGGTAAATGGAAGGACAAAAACGTCGCGTTACGTGAATTAGCCGTCGAATTGATTGAGCCTGGACAGGACCCTGTCAAACTGAAACTTGTCCGCCCACGAGCTGATTTTTCGCAGCAAGGTTGGGAAGTCTCGCGTGCAATCGATGGCAAGTCAGATGCTGGTTGGGCCTTCTCACCGAAGGCGAATGAACCTCATTGCGCAATTTTTGACTTCGCAGAACCGATCCAACCGCGAAGCGGTCTGCAGTTGCGACTGACGCTTGAACAAGAATATGGTCAGGGGCTGACGCTGGAAAAGTTTCGTATTTTCGTGAGTTCATATCCTGGCCAATGGCTGATAGCCGAGTTGAATCCGATGGCCTCTTTGGAAGGCGTCTTTCAGCGACGCGTCTATCCCCCGGCAGTGCAATTGGAGACGAAACGCGCGGCTTTGAAAGCGGTACAACGTGATGTGGTTTCAACCCCAGTTATGCGGGAGCTAGAGGCTGCGAAAAGGCGGGAAACGCGGATTCAAAGACGAGGTAATTTTCTTGACCCGGGCGAATTAGTATCGGCACGTGTACCCCGCACCTTCGGATCGCTGGCTGACGACGCGCCACGCAATCGGCTTGGCGTGTCGAAATGGTTGATGCAAGCCGAGAATCCCCTCACAGCGCGAGTCGCAGTGAATCGAATTTGGGCTCAATTGTTTGGCATCGGACTCGTAGAGACGGAAGAAGACTTTGGGACCCAAGGTGCGCTGCCTTCTCATCCTGATTTGCTGGACTGGCTGGCGGTGGATTTTCGCGAAAACGGCTGGTCGCTGAAGGGATTGCTCAAGATCATGGTGATGTCTCAAACTTATCGACAAAGTTCTGTGACGACAAAAATGCAGTTAGAAGTCGATCCTCGCAATCGATTGTTATCGCGAGGGCCTCGATTTCGCTTGTCAGCAGAAACGGTTCGTGACCAGTCATTGGCCGCATCTGGCCTACTGACAAAAAAAGTTGGTGGACCGTCGGTGATGCCACCCCAGCCAAGCGGCATTTGGAAATCAACTTACAGTGGCGAGAAGTGGAAAAACGCCACCGGGCCAAACCGTAATCGACGGGCCGTCTACACCTATAAAAAACGAACCAGTCCCTATCCGGCGATGATTACGTTCGACTCTGGTAGTGGTGAAGTATGCCAGATTCGGCGAGTTCGCACGAACACCCCGATACAAGCACTCGTGACGCTCAACGACGCGGCTTATTTGGAAGCGGCGGGAGCGTTGGCATTGCGAATGGAAGCGTCTGCGGAAACGACACGTGATCGGATTGCCAACGGTTTTCGGATGGTGCTCATCCGACACGCGGAACCAGCGGAACTTGATCGTTTGGTTGCACTTTACGGCTCACTCCAGGATGATCTGGCCGACGGAAACGCGCTGTTGAAATCTGCAGGTTTGAGCAAAGGTGATTCTCGACTCGTTGGTGTCGCAAATGTCCTGTTGAACCTCGACGAAACTTTGATGAAACCCTAGAGAAACCCTCGTGAAGCCATGAAATTACCCATTGCACTTCAGCAAACCCGTGCCATCTCGCGGCGACACTTTTTCGGTCAAACTGGATTGGGTGTCGGAGCGATCGCGCTCAGTTCGCTGCTCAATCGCGAGAGTCAAGCGGATCAGAAGCCATGGCAGATTCCAGCCAAAGCCAAGTCAATCATCTATTTGCATATGGCAGGATCGCCCTCGCAACTTGAGTTGTTCGACTATAAGCCGGCACTGGCCAAGCTGCACAACACCGAATGTCCGCAGGAGTACCTCGAGGGCAAACGATTTGCCTTCATACGAGGCGTACCCAAAATGTTGGGGCCGCAGTCCGAGTTCAAACAGCACGGCGAAAGTGGCCAGTGGGTGAGCAATCGGTTTCCGCATCTCAGTCGCGTGATTGACGACATCTGCGTAATTCGATCGGTTCACACGGAACAATTCAATCATTCACCCGCTCAGTTATTCATGCACACGGGCAACTCGCTGTTGGGTTATCCGTCGATGGGATCGTGGGTCACATACGGCTTAGGCAGTGAGAACGATAATCTGCCGGGTTTTGTCGTACTTTCATCCGGTGGAAAGACTCCCAGCGCCGGAAAGTCGTTGTGGGGTAGTGGCTTTCTTCCGACGGTTTATCAAGGCGTGCAATGTCGAACGGATGGAGGCGACCCGATTCTGTTTTTGTCGAATCCGGATGGTCTTTCGCGAGCGGCACGACGCAAAACACTGGATGCGATTGCGGATCTGAATCGATATCAACACCAGCAGATTGGTGACCCCGAAATCATTACGCGTATCGCTCAATATGAGCTTTCATTCCGCATGCAGATGTCGGTTCCGGAAGTGATGGATATCAGTCGAGAATCGAAGGAAACGCTCGATCGGTACGGTGCAAAACCGGGGTATGTTTCCGAAGCGGAATCGGCTGCCGATCCACGACGACTCTATAAAGGAGATGATCCAACCTTTGCCAATAATTGTCTGCTCGCACGGCGCTTAGTCGAAAATGGTGTGCGGTTTATCCAGCTTTATGATTGGGGCTGGGACCATCACGGGTCGGCACTCGGCGAATCGCTTGATGAAACCTTGCCGATTAAATGTGCGCAAAGTGACCGAGCCATTGCGGCATTGATCACGGATCTTAAGCTGCGTGGCATGCTGGATGAAACGTTGATCGTTTGGGGTGGCGAATTCGGTCGAACACCGATGATGCAGAACAACGTTAACAAAGAATTGAAGAAGGGATTTATCGGTCGCGATCACCATCCTCACGCGTTTACCATGTGGATGGCGGGCGGAGGCATTCGACCAGGTGCTTACGGTCAAACGGATGAACTCGGCTACTACATCGCAGAGAATCCGGTCAGCGTGCGCGACCTGCAGACAACGATTCTCCATCAGATTGGAATTGATCCACACCGTTTTAGCTTTCCTTATCAAGGGCTTAATCAGCGGCTAATCGGACCAACAGAAGAAGGCCAAGTACTTCGCGAAGTGATCGCGTGACCGAGTGCGCGAAGCTTCGCAGAAATGATTGTTGGAAACAGCATGGCAGCGTTTGACCAAATGCGGTTGATTGTCATGGAGGCTCTCAAGCCCTGGGAAGAGAAGCATCATGCCCGGCTGGAAAACGTTGAATGTACCGACCCGCAGTTGTGCGGGCATGAATTCAAATATGATTCGGCTGGTCAGTATCTGACAGGTGTGTATCCCTATCAGATTAGCTATTTGACGGAAGCCGGCAGTCGCCGAACTCTTGAAGTGATGGTCAAAGCCAAACCGGATCAGGTACAAATCATTTCTGTGTACCAGAGTTTACTCGATGCGGGCGGGATAGATCTTTCGGTACCGCTGAAAGTGAATTTGGAAAGATCGGACTACGCGGTACCCAATCTAAAAGAATTGGGTTTGTTTCGTGATTTCAGTGACCGTTTGCAGCCCTACTTGCCGAAGTCGATGGGATTTTTCGTTAATGCCTCGAATTCCTATACGCTGCGAATTGAAAAAAAATTGTCCCAAGGAAGTGTCATTCTAAACCCCGATGATGACACTACGAACCATTGGAAGAACGGTTTTTTTGATCTTGCGTTAATGGGCATGGCGGATCTTCACTCCCGGTTTTTTGAGAAATACCAGCCGCTTGTCGATACGAGATCGATTTTTGTCTGTGATCGCCAGTCGATGGTTCAAGGGGAACCGTTGTGGCGAGCACTGTTGCATTTCATCGCCGAACACTTTCAAGATGAGGTGACGGAAGAACGGTTAGGTCGGCATCGGGAGATCCTTGATCATCTTGCCGACTGGTTTGCCGAAGTGGATCAGCAACCGAAAACACTGCTTTACGGCGACTTCAATCCCCAAAATCTGGCTTTTGAAAAAACTGAAAACGGCTTTGAATTAAGTCTGTTCGATTGGGAGCGCGCCTTGATCGGGTTGCCACAAAGGGATTTGGCAGAGCACTTGATCTATTCATTACCCGTTGGGTTTGATGAGGAGCAGGTTTTGGCAGCGGTTACCCGCTATCGAGAAGCGCTCTCCGACGGCAGCGGCGAAACCATCGCCCCCGAAGAATTCAATCTGGGTCTCAAATGGATGTTGTATGATCTGATCCTGAACCGACTCCCCTTAATGATGCTGGTGAAACATGTAGCGAACAAGCGTCCCCATTCCAATCAGGCTTATGCCAACGCGCATCGACTGGTCAGCATTCTGGAATGAGCCGGATCTCAAAAAAGGTGTCAGGTACCTTTTTGGTTGCTTGGGTAGTTTTGACTCATTGTGCATTTGCTGGGTTTGGTAACGGGCGGCAAGTTTTAGAGAAAAAGTCGCTGACACCTTTTCAGCTTCTTTACCAAAAAAGTACCTGACACCTTTTTGAGCAGGGCCTATTGCTTGCCCAGCGTTGCCAGATATGCGACAAGATCCGCGAGCTGGTTTTGGGTCAGCAAGTCGGTCAGCCCCGACGGCATCATGGACACCGGACTTGTTTCGCGCGACTCGATCCCAGATTTTGCCACGCGCATTTCCTGACCAGCAGCGTTTCGTACGATGACGACATTCGTGTCTTCACGCACTACCATTCCCGAATAGACATGTCCATCGTCGGTGCCGATAACAGTCATACGATAGCCTTCTTTGATTTTTTTGCTGGGATTTAATAATGACTCAATCAAGTAGTCCACTGGGGCCGCCGCACCGATACTGGACAGGTCTGGACCGATGTTGCCCCCCGTTCCCTTGATGGCGTGACATTTCACGCAGGTCAGCTTCTTGTCTGCAAAAATCACGGCGCCGCGTTTGGGATCGCCGTGATCGGCGATGCGCGAAATGAGAGTTGACCGGCTGTTGGCATCAAGCGTCGAAGTGGCTTGCAGACCGCCCGCGTTTTGCAGCAAACTGATCAGGTCAGCTCGATTCGAGACACCGGACGTTTCGACCAATCGGCTTGCATAAGTTGCACTCTGTTGATTGAGGTTCGCATCTTGAAGGTCATTAGCAAATATTTGCGAGGCATTGGCCTGGGTTAGAATTGCCTCCATCAGTTCCTCGACCTCGACTTCATTGAGTTCAGTCGAGAGTAGGTCCATCGCGGACGCGACACCGATTTTCGGATTCAAACTCACCAGTGCAGCCGTCGCAGGGACGCGAGCATTCGAGTCTGCTTCACGGGTGGCGGCGATCAGTCGACTGCGGCTACCCAATCCCGCGAGTCCCCAAGCGGCAGCTTTGCGTCTTTGTTGAGATTCGCTCGACAGAAAGGCAGCCAGTTTGTCTTCAAATACTGCGCGTTTCGAATCGGGTCCCCAAACACCTATCAATCGACAGGTTGCGTTAATAACTTGTTCGTCCGAACTTTCGAGCAAAGTTTGGCAAACCAGACTCCGCAATTTTTCGTTGCCTGGCAATACGGCACGATCCGTTGCCGCTTCGAGTAATGCATTGGCAGCATCTTTGGCGGCAGGATGTGCTTTGGATGATGCGATAGCGACCACTGGCTCAAGATCCTGTGCCGAGCCGATCTTGCCGATCAAACGTACAACCGCGGGATCAGCGTCATCTGAATTCCGCTTGAGCAAGTCAACGAGCGGTGCCAACGCCTCCTGCTTTTCAATGGCTTTGAGTGCAAATGCCATTCGCGTCGCATCTCCATCAAAGTCCATTTCTTGTTGCTGAAATGCTGGGAACCAAGAGGGCTCGAGAATTCGACAGGTTCTCCACAACGCAAAATCCAGATACTGATCCATGGGATGGTTAAGCGCCTGGAGAGCCGCATTTGCTGCTTCCGGACTGGCGACCCGGCTCAGCGCGGTCACTGCCTCTCGTCGTACGCGAGGGTGTTCGTCGTGCACGGCGATTTTCAGGGTGTCTAACGCATTGGTCGATGTGGGCCAGTGATAAAGGACTCGGACTGCCGCCGCACGGACTCGGTGGTCTGGCGATTTCATCAATTCTCTTGCGAGCTTAGAGGATCGCTCTGAGGAGACGGTTTGATAGGTCCACAGGGCCTCGAGGCGATGATGCTCGTATTGTGGGTCGTTTGTATTTAATTGATTCAGCCAACTTTCAAGTTTTGCGACGACCTCCAACTCGTCGCGGTGTTTCAATGCTTGTTTTGCATTAAGTCGTATCCATTCTTCGTCCGACTTGAGCAGATCGAACAGTTCTTCAATCGACGCATTCTTGTAATCGACAATAGGTGCGAGCGGACGATTTTTGGCCGTGATTCGCCAAATGCGACCGTGGATGTGATCACGTCGCTCATCGCGAAAATCAACTTCTCCGTGTTGGATAATCGGGCTGTACCAATCGGCGACGTACAGGGCACCGTCAGGACCCATCACCATGTCGATCGGTCGGAAGGAGATGTGCTTGGATTGAATAATGTCGCTACCGAGCGTCGAAACATAGCCACCATCGCGTTCTTCTAAGTTGTACCGATCGATGTTGTTTGCGCGAAAATCAGCCGCGACCACAGCACCTTGCCATGCTTCGGGAAAGTGCTTGCCACTGATGATTTCAATGCCGCACAGCTTTGGCCGTTTGGGATTAAGGCCACGCAGAAAGCGATTTTCATGTGGTGAAGAGAGAAATACTGACTCGGGGAACGAGTAATTGATGCCGTCCCCGCCGGCACCATCGGTTTGAAAGGTCTGTCCCCAACGATCGAATCGCACGCCCCAAGGATTCGTTAAACCACGACTATAGATTTCCAAGCGACGGGTCTTTGTGTCGTAAGCCCACAGCCCACCGCCGTTCAATCGACGCGGGCCGTAGATCGTTTCAACGTGGGTGCCAATGTAGTAGCCTTGCAGCATGTAGAGCAATCCGTCAGGCCCCCAACTCAAGCGATGCAGCGTATGGTGCGTGTCCTCGCTGCCGAACCCCGATAGCACGACTTGACGATCATCTGCAATTCCGTCGCCATCGGTATCCTTCAGGTAAAGCAGTTGTTCAGCGTGTGCAACATAAGCGCCGCCTTCTTCATCCGGCAGAACCCCGCCAGGAATGAGCAGTTTGTCGGAGAAGACGGATGACTTGTCCGCTACGCCATCGCGATCGGTATCTTCGAGAATGACGATGCGGTCGGTAGGCGCTTGGTTGACGTTCAACTGCGGATAAGTTTCGCTGCTAGAAGCCCACAACCGCCCTTGGCGATCAAACGTAATTTGGGTTGGCTTGGCGAGCAGAGGGTCCGCCGCCCAAAGGTTTACTTCGAAACCGTCTGCCACTTTAAAGGCCGCCAATTCAGACGTTGGGTCGGCCTGTGGGATGTTACGAAGGTCGCGTTGTGCGACCACCGTTGATGCACACGAAAGGATGGAAGCAAAAACGAAAGCGTAAGCAAACGTGTTGAACTGTTCTGTTCGTTTCCGGCGAACTTCCCAGCGGGCGGATGTCATTGATGTTTCAGTTATCACTTTGCACCTCTGTGCTCATTCATCAGTTTGCGGATTCGTGTTTCTTGTTGACTGATGAAGGGCTCAAACTGTTCCGGTTCTTGCTGAGCGATTACTTGTTCGCTCTTCCGCTCGCCGTAAACAAACGCATCGTTGCGGGGTCGCCATCGATGATAGTAGAGTGTGTTTTTCCGCACGACCGCCGCCCGAAGTTTCTCGGATGCTTCTGAGCCAGGTTCGATTCGCGGGTTCGGCATTTCCAATTCGTCCGCGATCGTCTCCGCGAGAATCGCGTAGCCGCTTGCAATCGGATGCAGCCCGTCAAAGGTCACCGTGGAATCTCCGGCGGACATGACTTGAAAGAGATTTACGTAGGGATGCCCACCACTTTGTGCGAAATCTGCAATGACTTCACAATACCTTTCCAGCATTTTGTTGCGTGAACGGACATGTTCGATTAATTGCTGGTCGAGTTCGCGCACAACGTTCGACTCCGACGAGTGATTTTCCTGGACACGAAGCTCGATCGGAAGCGGTGAAATGAACACATAGCGAATCGATGACGGCATCTCGGATGTCAATCGTTTCAGTCCGGTGCGGAATTTTTCGATCCCGTTTTCACCGTCGAACGATTCATTGAGCCCATAGGCCACAAAAATCACGGTAGGTCGGAGAGATTTTAGATGGGCAATCATCCGCTGAAAACCCTCTTCCGGGTCACCGAACACGGCCCGTCGTCGCCCACCGGTCCGAGCGTGACCGTAAACGGTATCGCCATCCCAACCTAAGTTGCGAAATGTGATATTTTGGTCAGGCCAGCGTTGGGTGAGAGTCGTCTCGAGATAGCCAGACTCTAATGCTCGCTCAAAAAATGAGTTACCCAAAAAGACAACGCGATCTCCATCGCGCAGGGCAAACGTTTTCGCTTGTATCTGGCTGGTGAAAATCAAAAGTGAAAATGCCAGCGTGATCCCGACTCGGTTCATTTGTTTGCCTCCCCAAGGTGTGGATTGGGATTATAGATGATAACAGTAGCGATTACCAAAAAACGGTGACCTCTCCTTGGTAGCGATTCCTTCGGGATGGCTTAGATCTTTGGCGGTGGCCGGAATCGAGGACGCCATGATGGGAGTCTGTGATCGCGACGAGTTGTCATCCGCGATTACAGCTCAAGGGCGGGAATGAAGTCGATCGCCTCCAGCAGCTCGCGAAAAGGGTCTGCGATCAGGGCAGATTCTCGCTGCTCGTGACGAGCGACATTCCAGACAAGCTAGAGCAAGAAGCCGTCTGGAACCCCCGAAGAATGGAACGCTGTGTGAACGAGTCCCGTTTGCCTTACTGCTCAGTGATTGCTAATGCCGCGCCAGCGTTGAATCCTGAATCCACCCACGGCACCTATTCCAATGAATCGCTCCCAATGCACACCGATGGTGCATATCTCAAAGAGCCGCCCCGCCTGAAATTCTTAGCGACCTACGATTTTTCGGTCCGAAAGGGTGTCAACATCCCGAGGGCAGATCGACCGCTCGAACCCCCGCTATCAAGATTTGTAGATGGCTATGCCGTCTTAGCTCAATTATCAAAGAATGATTTAGAACTTCTTTTCAACCATGCAGTCACTCACGTCATTGTAGACGATCCATCGGAAGCCCCCCTGCTCTGTCGTATGCCTCTGTTGTCGATTCATAAAGACGAGTTTTTGAGCTTTCGCTGGAACGCCCACGACCGAGAGAGGAAACGCATGGAACGCGAAATGCCGCAGCTGTCGATGGACTCACTACGAGCGTCCAATCCTGATCTGGCGAAGGTCCTGCGGAAGATCGAGAAGATTGTCGAGACGGATTCTGGCTCAAACAGCTTGATGTATCGGGCGCGGTGTGCCGACGGGGTGATCGCCGTCGTGGATAACTGGCGAGTCCTGCACGGTCGGGATGCCATTTCGCCGTGGATGAGTCGAAAAAATCTCCTGGCTGATCTCGGCAACCAAGCGGTTCAAAAGCTATGGGAAAACCATGGGTAGCCGCCTGGATAAATCCATTTCCAGAATCTGCATTTCGATGATTTGGCAGTGGCGTCGCTATCCTTTTTTCGAATTGGGCTGCTACCCAGAAAAACCAGTTGGCGTACACCGATTCAAAACTACCTCATTGATCAAATCGAAAGCAGACCTCTTTTCGAGTCTGCAGAAATCGATCCGTCTTGCCCCATGGAATATGGCGATCGAACGGCGACCGGATACGAAGCAAATGTTCGGTCCGGCCAAACCGCTGCAATCAAGATCTGCACTTAACTAGTTTTTTCGTAGGTAATGAGAGAGTCCAATGATCCCAAGCAGCACAAGACACAAACTGGAGGGTTCTGGGACGGCATTGGCAGCCTGTCGCGGGCCTTGTTCGTAGCCGCCATTCGAAAATGCGGCTACGAAGTCACTGCTGTTAAACGAGGTGTCGCCATTCCAGTCTCCCTCGGCATAGGTTGCAGTAACCTCTTTTTCGTATTTCGCCGCTCCGAACACAACAACGAAATCGCTGCTGTTGAATTCACCGTCAAAATTCGAGTCTCCCAACCACGACTTCTGGATATCGCTGATCCAAAGCAGGCGGTCGTTGATGTCCGTTGTGCCGTCCTCGTTGAGGTCACCAAGAAGATTTCCGTCAGCAACATATTGTGCATGCACGTCGAGATCAGGTGCATCAATCACACCACTTGAGTCATAGTCACCGAGGAGTCCTTCGCCCTCGCTGTAGACCGTCATGTGAAACAACGAGCCGTCGCATGCGTCGCCTCGTCCTTCATCTTCACCTTCGGGCGATAGTGCGATGTCCAGCAGATCGCCGTTGCTAAGGTTGAGCGAAATCGTTTCTTCCTCAGCTACTCCAAAATTCGGTTCAAAAAGGGTTGTCAAAAGCTGGCCATTTTGAAACAGATGAAGCGCTGTTCCATTTCCGCAATTAGCGTTCTGTGCCGTTAATGCAATCTCGACACTCGCTGGCCCAAAGTGGTTCGATTCCCAGCGACGAATCGACCAATGTTCCTCGGCCATAGGATCGTCAACTTCCGTTGGAACGGCGGAGTTCGTTCCATTGGGATGTCCAAAATCGTCCGCACCGATACGTGTCCACGGTCCGGTCTGTGCCAACCCAGTCCCGACGCCTTCGCCATCGCGATAAAGACGCCACTGATTTCCGTCCCAATGGTTCTCACCCTCCGGGCCGACTTCAAAGCTGTCGTCGTTTAGAAAAGGAATGAAATCTTCGGCAGCGTATTCACCATCGTCTTCTTCGTCGAGCGTTAGATTGTAATAGCCGTACGTCCAATTGTTTTCTCCCTGTATTCCGTCGAGCGACCAGTCTTCGACAGAATCTGCAATCATGTCGGCGGGCGCCGCAGAAGAAAGTAGGATCAAGACTCCGAAAACAGTTGTCAATTTACTTGCGGACCTACACACGGCATTCTCCCAGTTAACAAAATGGAACATCAAGTATCGATGGAAAACCGAAGCGGTAACATAAACGGTTCAGTTGCCTTCGGCAACTTTTGTTTGAGAAATCTTCCGGTGAGGGGGCGACCGGCATGGTGGAGTCTCGCAAGGTACCAGGTAGCTCCAGCCACCTGCCAGGAAAGTTTAAACCAGTCAGGCGGGATCGTGACGGACGGATCGAACCATTCTGTTCCGTCGGTGTCCGGTTGAGTAGTGGAAGGTAAGTAACGGTGTTTTTCTTGGGATGGAGGTGGAGCATGCAAGCTATGAATCGCGGGCAATTCGACGAACAGCCATTTTTTCGAGACGATGAGCAAACGGCGCAGAGGATATCCCTCCGAAACGCAGGTGAAGCGTGGAGTGAGGGTTGTGCACGGCGAAAAATTGCTCGAAGAGAAGCTCGGGCGCAATGACCCCTGTCCCTGCGGATCCGGTCAGCGTTTCAAGCGGTGTTGTCTCAAGAAAGGCTGCTTTTGATGGTGTGAATCGGGACCACTACTTTTAGGGACTGAACCAACAACGCTCGTCCGATCGGCAGCCATCGGGCGGGCTTTTGATTTTTGAGAACGGCTTCTGCGTAAGCATTGAACGAAAATGCAGGGAGCCCATGTTCGACTAATTTGGCAGCTAGCTTTAATACAGTTGGAGTGTTTTATGGCCCCGAGCCGATCTTCCACGAAGGTACAGTCAAGTCGTCGCCAAAGTGATCGATAGGCCGAAATGTCGTTGTTTTCTTCGTTGGATTCTTTGCCGGAACGACGTAATTCCGATGAACAAAATCTATTTGATTGTGGCTGCTTTGGCACTACCAACGTTGTGGCTGGTAGATCAATCACGTGCCCAACACCTCACCTCGCGACAGCCCGATCAATACCCATCACCAACCGGCAAATTGCCGGCGAGCGGGCATCAATTCGATGCTGATTATTCTTGGGGTGCAAATACCTTGACCGGCGGGTGGTGGGGGATGCGGAGCGAACTGGCTCAACGTGGTATTGTGTTCGGAGCTCGTTATGTCCCGTTGCTCATGGATAACTACACGGGAGGGTTCGACAATGGTTTCTTTGGAGGTGGGCCGTTGGGGATTACCGCGACAGTCGACACGGAACGACTGGCGGGTGTCGAAGGGGGAACCTTGTTCTTCGACTGGGAATTCTTCTCCTGGTACAACGGGCGATTTTCGGCAAACCATCAGTTCGACCCGACGGGATCCTATGTCGGTGACAACACGAACCTGCCGACTGGCGACACCAAGGGCCTTAATCAGATAGCGCAACTCTATTACCAACAGGCAGTTTGGGACGAACACGTAAAAATAGTATTCGGCAAGATCGATGCGAACGTGCCCTTCCTCGCCGTGCAGGCAGCTGGCGGATTCCAGAACAGCATTGCAATGTTTTCCTCGACGCTTAATCCATTCCTACCCACTTATCAGAACGAAGCGACCGCTCTGGTGGTCTCGACCCAGCTCACGGAGTCGGTGGTTGGCAAGTTGGGTTGGTTCGACGGAACCACAGCAGCTTTCGATCCGAATTCAGGTAACAGCGGACCTGCCACGGGTCCACGGGGACCTTCTACCTTCTTTGACAATGATGGTAATTGGTTTCTGATCACCGAATGGGATGTGACGTGGCAACTGGACGATCGGCGACCCGGGTCGGCAGGCGTTGGCGCGTGGCTGCAAACTGGATTGACGGCGACTGCGGGCACGAACACGAGTGGGGTAAGGGACGTGCCCGGTTGGTATGCCCAGTGGCAACAGATTGTTTGGTCACCGAGTGCTGAGGTGGCTGCCGATGGTGGTGGGATCGCCTGCTATGGCCAATTCGGCTGGAGTGACCCGGCAAAGAATCCTGTCCACTGGTCGTTGATGACAGGATTTTCGGCGACGGGTTTGTTTCCGGATAGGCCAGCCGATGCAGTTGGAATCATGTTCGGTTATACGGATTTTACTTCCGATGCTGCGATCTATCAGTCCACCCAAAAAAACGGTGTGCCCGGACCCTCCGGCGGCCATGAATTGTCACTGGAGTCATTTTATATCTGGTATTGGACCTCCTGGTCTTACGTACAGCCAGGTGTGATGTGGATTAACGCACCGGGTGGGGGCGATCCGGCTCCGCTGAAAGATGACTTCATGAGTTATCTCCTCGTGGGATTCGAACTCTAAACCGGCTGTCAACGTGGCAATGCTGGACTTTGGGTCGGACTACGTTTAACATCGCGGTGGTGAATAGCATTGTTGCTGACATCGGCTGACGCATTAGCAAATCGAGTTGCTACGTGGACGCTTCTGACTGAATTCTTCTCTTGAAATGACACGTGAACGACTCCATGGAACCATCGAATCACCGCCTCTCTCGACGTCGCCTCCTGCAAGCAAGTGCTGGTTTACCGCTCGTTCTGTCTGCACCCGTCATGGCCGCAACCCCTGATCCGAGCAAGACGCAACTGGCTCAAACGCCCGTACCTGCTCAAGCGAAGCCGGACTATGTCTGTAATATCGAGCAGAAGTCGATTGCGCCGCTTGGTGCGATGACCCAGGCTACTTTGGTCAACGGCAAGTTGCCTGGAACGGAGATTCGTTACCGCGAAGGCGACGCGTTTCGCGTGCTGGTCAACAATCGGCTGCAAGTACCAACGACCCTGCATTGGCATGGCATGCTGGTGCCCAATTATATGGATGGCGTGCCGGAGGTGACTCAAATGCCGATCGGTGCCGGTGAATCAGTACTCTATGAGTATCCCATTCGTCAGTCAGGGACTTACTGGTATCACTCCCACTACCAATTCCAGGAACAAACCGGTTTGAGCGGGGCGCTCGTTGTTGAAGCCAATGATGAGCCCTACTCTTACGACCATGATGTGGTTGTCATGTTGTCCGACTGGCTCAATCAGGATCCTGAGGGAATCATTCCGCAAATTCGCGGCGAGCAGCCAGAGACGGCAGCCATCCAACCGCCCCCTGGCGACTATAAGTTTCCCAAGGAAAAAGCGTTCAATGTTGATATTAATTATCCTGGCTATTTGATCAATGGTCAGTCAAATAAGAGTCCGTGGACGCAAAAGGTCCGCGCTGGTGATCGCATTCGCTTGCGATTGATTAACGCTTCCACGGCCACCTTTTTCCGTGTGAAGCTCGATGAACATGCGATGCAAATAATTGCAGCCGATGGGCAGAACGTTGAGCCCATCAATGTCCATAATCTTGTTATTGCCACGGCTGAACGATATGACGTGCTGGTGACTATCACCAAACCCGGCAGCTTTTCATTGCACGCTGCTGCCTTGGGTACGAACCAACAAGTTGTCGGGGTGATCCATACGGCCGACGCCGTTCCGCGACCCAACGTGAATCCCGTCGAGTTTGCCAGCCAAGGTGGCGGGATGGCCAACTACTCGACGCTCAAGTCGCTACGTCCAACGACCTTGCCGGAGGGTCCGGTGAAACAGTTCGACATCGACTTGGGAGGCGAGATGAAAAAGTATCTTTGGTCGATGGGAGGCGAGTACTTTCCCGAACTCTTTTCGCCCGAGGGTAAGGCGAAACCACTAAAGATTCAGTACGGTGATCGGGTGCGCATTCGCTTGACGAATTCCACGATGATGTTTCATCCGATGCACCTGCATGGCCATTTCTTCCGATTGTTGCGGCAACCCGGGGCGTGGGACGATCCGTTGGCACCGCTCAAGGACACCGTTGGCGTTGGACCGAAACAGAAGATCGACATTGAGTTTACCGCCGACAACCCGGGCAGTTGGTTTTTTCATTGCCACAATCTCTATCACCTGGCGAGCGGCATGGCACGTGTCGTGCAGTACGACGCCTCATTGCCACGCACGAGCAGTTGAGAGTGGCCGGGTTGACTGTCGGCAGCTACAAAATAGGAGCAGGAAAACCATGCTGCACAGGCCGTCTTCGTGCAGGCATCGGTCAAAGAGGAAGCAACTTGCTCGTGAAGTGTACATCGTATCGAACGGACGTAACTCGCGATCTCCAAACGCAACGCTGGCGCTAGATTCGGTACCACGACGGAGGAAAGAAACTCTATAATCACAACAGGGATCAGAATGAATGAACCAACTTGACTGAATCACAGCGGCTTGCAGAATTGATCCTGGGATTGAAGGTTGTATTATCTGAGATCAACCGAAAATAGCTCGCACCATTCGACGGAAGTGTTCTCATGGCGAAAATACAATCATTCGGTTTCACCCTTGCTCTCATCATGACGATTGGCATGGTCGCCTTTCCAGTTTGTGCAGAGCAAAAACGCCGACCCAACGTGGTTGTGTTTCTGGTCGATGATTTGGGGCCGGATGAACTCGTTTGCTACGCCAGCAGATTTCACGAAACGCCGAATATCGACGCGCTGGCTGAGAACGGGATGCGATTCACTCATGCCTATTCTGGCTCCACGCTTTGCTCACCGAGCCGTGCAGCGCTGCTTACCGGTCGTTCACCAGCACGCTTGCATCTGACCGACTGGATCCCTGGTCAAGTACAGATCAATCGCAAAACCGTCACTCCGGATTGGCAAACGTACATTGATCACGAACGGATTGTGCTACCCGAAGCCATGAAGGAACAAGGGTATGCCACCGGGTTCTTTGGTAAATGGCACCTCATACCGAGGCCAAGGCCGCAAGACGTAGGCAAGGAAAAGATCCTGGAGAAAATTGCCGCCAGATATCCTGAACACATTCCAGAGAGACATGGCTTTGACGAGAACTTTGGAGGGGATCATTCGGCCAATCAGGGAAGACACTTTTTTCATCCCGCCTATCACAAGTTTCCGAACCTCGAAGGCAAAGGCAGCGCCGACGAATGCCTGACCGACGTGCTAACCAACTGCGCTGTTGACTTCATCGATCGCAGAAAGGATGAGCCCTTTCTGCTCTATCTTTCGTATTACACGGTCCATACACCAATTACTGGCAAGCCTGAGTACGTGAAAAAGTACGAGCAGAAGCTGAAGGAAAATCAAGACGCGAATTACTATATGACCGACCCCGGTAAGGCTGCGATGATCCAGAGCCTCGACGAAAGTGTCGGTCGCGTGATATCCAAGCTCGACGCGGTCAATCAGCTAGAGAATACACTGATCATCTTCACTGGCGACAACGGCAGTCAAGGCAACGAGTGTGTTGTCAACTATCGCGGCAACAAGGGGACGGCTTACGAAGGTGGCACGCGAGTGCCGTTGATTGTGGCAGGTCCGCGAATTCGAACCGGCGTCAGCGAGAGGCCAACGATCGGGATGGATCTGTACCCCACGATTCTCTCTTACATCGGCGCGCCGCAAAAACCCGGCGAGCATCTGGATGGTGTGGATATCATGCCTGTCTTGACCGAAACTGGCACGCTCGAAGACCGCCCTCTCTATTGGCACTATCCGCACTACGATGAAACGATACCCTACAGTTCAGCGTTTTTCCGCGGCTGGAAGGTGATTCGCTACCCTGACGATGGCAAGGTCGAACTCTATGACCTACGCGACGATCCGATGGAGCAGTTCGACCTGGCCGCAACAAAGCCCGAAAAGGTCGAGTCAATGATTTGCACTTTGGACAGGCTGCTTGTTTCCGCAGATGCGCAACCTGCGCTACCAAATCCGAAATACGATTCGACATCGTTTTCAGGTGGCATCCGTGACTTTCGGATTTGGGATCGAGGTCAGAAGCAACTTGATGGTGGTTTTCGTACGCATCAAATTCGATCACCCTATCAAGCAGGTAAAACGAGATTGAGGATCCTGCTGCCTGACGACTTTGACCTTCGCAAGAAATACCAAGTCTTGTACGTGTTGCCGGTTCACGAAGATGGTGTTGATAAACACGGAGACGGTTTGGTCGAGATCAAAAGATACGGATTTCACAATCAGCATCAGTTGATTTGCGTCGCGCCTGGTTACACGAGCAAGCCATGGTACGCCGATCATGATTTGAATCCGCAGAAGCAAGATGAAAGTCACCTCTTAAAAACGGTGATTCCATTTATGGAAAAACGTTTCCCGGTGCGAACCGATGCCAAAGGCCGTTTGTTAATCGGTTTCAGTAAATCGGGCTGGGGCGCGCTTGCACTGCTGTTGCGTAACCCCGACACGTTCCATCGTGCGGCCGCCTGGGATACGGGAATACGCGTCGACACGGGACCGATCGAAAAGTCGGAACGGGTTGAGCGAATTGGCCGTGAATGGGGATCCGTCGAAAACTTCGAAGCCAATCGACTCTCGAATCTGATCAAAACAAGGGGTAAGGAATTGGGCGACAAAGCACGGCTGTTCTATTTCAACACCGAGGGCAAGCGAGCAGCCGGTGGCGTGGAAATTCATCGCCTCTTGGTGGAAAATGAGATTCCACATCGGTACGTCATGGAGCCTTATCGCACACACGCTTGGGATAGTGGTTGGATTCCTCAGGCGATGGCCTTTTTGACAGGCGACTAAACGAACTCGCAAAACGAGATTTGAGCCCAGTAACGGAGGCTTTCGAGCCTGATATGCGTTGTCTAGATTGTCCAAGCGACAGCCGTTGCATCGACCGCTGCGGTGAACACGGCATCAGCAGGAGCTGGGCACGACCGTCTGACAAGGACTGAGACTACCTTAATCTTTCTGGCCAACATATCATCGAGGAGTCCGAACAAGAAATGGTGAGCAGTCATCTCATCGGTTGCCATTGGCTCTTGCCGATCTCATCTTTGGCTGACCCAAAAGCAAGGTTCGAAGTGAATGAGGATTAGCGATACCGTTTGTCATCCTTGGTTCGCGGCTGGTCTGGTGGCGGCTCAACTCCTTTCGCGCGCATGACGTTTTCAATTGCGGCGATGGTTTTCGGAGAAGGCCGGAAGTTACCCGGCCGGTGACCGCGCGCGATCATCAAGGGAGTCCAGCCGAACTTGTTCTGGCGGTTCCAGATGCTGATATCGGCTCCGTTGTCGATCAGAAATTGGACAAGCGCGGGACGTTCGTGGTAAGCGGCACCGTGCATGGCGGTCTCTCCATGGTCAGCGACTGCGTTAATGTTGGCACCGAGTTTTAGAAACAGTCGAACCGTGGCAATCACTTGCTCTTCTGTACCCGGAAGTTCATCACCACTGCCAAGTGCTCCAACACCCGCGGCAATTAACAACGCAGAGCAGTTGTCTCCGTTTTCGATCTTCCAATTTGCGCCGGAATCCAACAAGAGTCTCAAAAGCTGTAGATCTGAATTACGAGCCGCCATCAGCAGCGCGGTGGCACCCGATTTTCCGAATTGAGCCTTTCCACCTGAATATCGGTTGCTCTTGCCAGAGGTGCGACCATAGCGATGATCGATATCGGCTCCGGACTTTATGAGGCGACGCACGAAATTCAGGCTGTTCATGTCTCCGGAACCGACGGGTGGCGGATCGGTGTCGCCACGCAGCGGCCTGCGGACCCGATTGATGGCGTGCAATGCGGTGAATCCGGCGGGTGCAGCATTTGGATCTGCACCGGCTTCCAGCAGGTAAGCTGCCGTTTCAAAATGACCATTTTCGACGGCTAGGATCAAGGCGTTGGTTCGCCGGTTGCGACTTCCGTTTTGGGGACGCAGTTCTTCATTCACGTCCGCGCCTGCCGCCAGCAGCTTTGTGATGACTTCCGACTGCCCTTCCCGCACAGCGAAGAACAGCGGAGTGAATCCGGACTCCAGCGAAGCGCGGAAGTCAGCCTTTGCGTCAATTAAGGCTTGGACCACCTCGCCATGTCCCTCCGCGGCTGCCCACATAATGGCAGTTTGGTTGCTGTCGTCACTTCCGTTGACTTCGGCGCCCGCTTCAATCAGCACGCGTACGGGGCCGACCATACCTGTTCGAGCGGCTGTCATCAGAACCGATTCGCCGCCGTGCAGCCTTGCATTTGGGTCCGCGCCTGCATCCAGCAGTAGTTTGACGATTGGCAGGCTACCATTTTTACAAGCGAGTGAGAGCGGAGGAACGCCGTAGCGATTCTGCGCGTTTACGTCGGCCTTGATTGCCACAAGCTGCTTTGTCGTGGATAGATTGTCATAGTAGACGGCCCAATGCAGTGCCGTCATACCATCAACTTGAGCGGCATTTGGGTCGACATCTTTGGCGAGCAACTCGCGAATCTTTGTTGTGTTTTGCTGTTCGATCGCATCTGCCAACGGCGCCTCGATATCAGTCGAGCGAGCCACGCGACTCGACAGAACGAAAGCGATGGTGATGCAGCTAAGTTGCAGAAGTAAAGTTCGCAAGTGCGGCCATAAAGGGGCTGAATTCGACAGGTGCTGATCCATTTTCGATTCCTCGTCTTGCGAGACTTGCAGGTCTCTACATATTGAGAGGAGCAAACAGTTCGTCAACGGTTCCATTGCTGTCGGCGAACGAGTCCAGTTTGACACCCACTTTGTCGAGTAGCGTCAGATGCAGGTTAGCCAAGGGAGTTGGTTTGTCGTAGCGAATGTGCCGCCCCCCACGCATCTTGCCAGCAGCACCACCCGCGACAAGGATGGGTAGGTTGACGTGGTCATGAACGTTGGGGTTGCCCATGCCGCTGCCGTACAAGTACAGGACGTGATCCAGCAGTGAGCCGTTCGCTTCGGGTGTTCCTTGGAGTTGTTCGAGGAAGTTTGCAAACAGTGAAATGTGAAATTGATTGATCTTCGCGACCTTCGCAATTTTGTCCGGGTCGTTGCCATGGTGCGTGAGCGGATGATGTCCCTCGGAAATGCCGATCTCTGGATAGGAACGATTACTGGTCTCTCGCGCCAGTTGGAAACTGATGACACGGGTGATGTCGCCTTGCAGTGCGAGTCGTTGAAGATCGAACATCAGTCGTGCATGGTCCGCGTAGGAAGCGGGGACACCCTTGGGACGATCTAAATCCGGGAGCGGATTTTCTATCGAGCTGTCCTCGGACTGTTGGATTCGTCGTTCCACCTCGCGGACTGCGTCCAAGTATTCTCTGACGCGATTGCGATCGTTCGGTCCCAAGGTAAGTTCAAGTCGACGGATTTCTTTGGTGATTGAATCGAGCAAACTTGCTCGTTTTCGAATAGCCGCTTGGCGCTCAGCACTGCTTCCCCCTTCTCCAAACATCATTTCAAAGACGAGTCGTGGGTGTGCTTCACTCGGCAGCGGGGTTGTGGGCGATGACCAGGAAAGATTGTTTTGATACACACAGGCGTAACCGTTGTCACATTGACCGACCATCGACACCAAGTCCATCGCCAGTTCCAGCGATGGAAGCTGCGTTTGTTGACCGATCTGTTGTGCGGCAATCTGGTCGACCGTCGTCCCCAGGTGATAGTCGGTGCTCTCGGTACGTTTCGCCGTTGCCGCGCTGAGAAACGCTGCGTTGGATGTCGCGTGGGTACCGGGATAGGCATTCCTCAATTCTAGATTCGTGACCGCAGACACTTGCTGCCGAACATTTTCCAGCGGACTCAGCGTGGGACTGAGTTCCTCTAAGGTGTCACCTGAAAGCGTCCAGCGAGAGTGATCGCAGCCCATCGGCATGTAAACGAAACCGAGCCGCCTGAGTCGGGTTGGGCTGGCTGGCGTATCGGCCATCGCCGTCATCGACGGGATCATCGCGTCCAAGAGGGGGAGTGCGACGGATGCGCCCACTCCACGAAGAAAAGTTCTGCGCGGCAGTGCTTTTTTGGTCACCATCATTGCGACATTCTCATACGAAAAGGTGTGCTGTTTGCGATACCAACAATCAACGACGAGAACTTGTATCGGTCCGCTTCTGCGCTCTGCAGGATCCTGCGGATAGCCGGCGAATCACCGGGTTCGACTGCACGTCCCAGTGCGTAAGTCAGCAACTTCTCCACTAGCGTACCAACAAAAATCTTCGGCCGCTTTAGCAATCCCTGTTCAAGTCCCTCAACACCGTCAAATTGACTGCCATCTGGGAGCCCACCCGATGCGTCGACTACGACTCCGGCTTCGAAATCTCGCCAGCGACCTACTGCGTCAAAATTCTCCAACGCGAAACCGATCGGGTCGATCAAATTGTGACAGCTTGCGCAGGCAGCGTCAGCACGGTGTTCGCTGAGTCGTTCACGGATTGGCAAATGGGAAGCGACCGTGTTGTCCGCTAGCGACGGCACTTCATCGGGGGGGGGTGGGGGCGGCGAACCGAGCAAATTTTCGAGAATCCATTTTCCGCGAATCACGGGTGAGGTCCGTGTCGCATAGGAAGTTGCCATGAGAATACTTCCCTGACGGAGAAGACCGCCGCGTGGCTCGTTCTGCCTGAGTGACACGCGACGAAAGCGACTGCCGTAGACATGTGGGATGTCGTAGTGTTTGGCCAGTCGTTCGTTCAAGAATGTGTAGTCGGCATCGATCAAGTCCAGTACGCTGCGGTCTTCACGGAGGATACTTTCAAAGAACAACTCGGTTTCCTTCTGGAATGCTTGTCTCAAATTATCATCGAAGTCAGGGAAGGTCCGCAGGTCTGGAGTCAAGGCGTCTAAGTTTTTCAGGTAGAGCCACTGGTTGGCGAAGTTTGTGATCAGTGAATCTGACTTGTCGTCACGCAGCATGCGACGTACTTGTGTTTCTAGCACGTTCGGGTCCGCTAACTTGTTTCGTACCGCCAAATCGATCAGTTCGTCATCCGGCAGACTGCTCCAGAGAAAAAATGATAATCGCGACGCGAGCTCAAGTTGGCTGACGACGTAAGGTGTCTGCGGCGGAATGTCGGGCGGGTCGCGCTCGACTCGAAAGAGAAAGTGTGGGTTGGTTAGAATCGCGGTCAACGCAGCCTGGATTCCATCCTCGAAATCGCCATCAACTCGAGCCGTTCGATAAAACTCGAGTGGCTGCTGAAAGTCGTCATCGGTGACGGGTCGGCGGAAGGCTCGTCGCAACAATACATGAAGGATCTTTTGTGCACATCTCTCCTCCTCTTCGGAAGCGACAGGCCGACAGAAGAAGATACGGTCACGGCTAGGTGTGTTGCCCGGACCGTTGGACTCGTGGGGCCCGGTGATTGACAGCTCATAAATAGCTGGCGACAAGCGGGGATGTCGATAGAAGTTGAAATGTGCCTGGTAGGGCTGGCGTTTCGACTCGAGCAACGAGGATGTTTGATTGAAGAACGTCGCTCCCACAGCGTGCGGTCCCGCTGGTACAGGAAGGCGAACCTGAAGATGTCCGTCAGCATTCGCATGATCGGCATTGGATTTCGGTGGGCGCAGTGTGAACGATTTCACCTTTTTTCGATCAAGTAGGACCTCCAACTGATGCTTGCGAGTCAACCCTTCGACGTGTTCGTTGCGATCTCTCATCAGGCGGATTTGAAATTCGTAGATTCCATCGCGCGGGAACGTATAATCAAATGTAAGTCCACCGCGAGTTCCGATCGGAAGCCCCTCCACATGTTCTTCTTGTGTGATGTCCGGTCGCATCCGAATTGTGTAACCGCTCGGCGATTGCATCGCGCCGCCCACCGCCAACTTGCTGATCTTTTCTGCGGCAATGATGTACCGATTAAGTAATGTTGGCGAAAGATTGCCAACCGTCACATTGTCAAAGCCGTGGCTCGCTTCATCAGCGGGTAGCAGGGTTGAAACATCGATCTGGAGTGAGAGTAGGTCCCGAATCGCATTGCCGTACTCCGTACGAGTCATGCGGCGAAACGTGTCGGTGCGGCCCGGCTTAAGATGGGACTCTGCTCTGCGATTGAGACGCCGCTTCAACTCGGCGACAACCGCATCGTAGTCGTCTTCCTTGGGACGCGGCACGTCAAGCGGCGGCATCTCCCGTCGTTCCACTCGTCGAAGAACACGTTCCCAGATGTCGGGGGATTGCGAAAGGTTTGCAAAATCGAGTTGTTGCAGAGAAAGATTTGCCGTTGTTGTGAGATCGTCGTGGCAATCGAGGCAATGAGATTCGAGGAAATTTTGAAGTGCGGGGGCCGATTCCTCCGCAGCACGACAAACTTCGGCCAAGAGTAAAAAAGCGACCAACGTCGTCAATGCCAGCTTGGTCATTGGAGCCCTTTGGAGTGAAATGCTGGTTGCTTCTAGCTTGGTAAACATCTCGATTTATTCATAACGAATGTTTGCCGTTCGCGACACCGAATGATTGCCAGCATACCAACTCCGATTAGAAAAATGCTGCTGGGCTCGGGAACGACAGCCGTGGCAACTCGCGGACCTGTCTCATACCCTCCCCCTGAAAAGGCGGCTACGAAATCGCTGGAGTTGAACAGACCGTCGGCATTCCAATCGCCTTGGCGCCAGCCGGCGTCGGTATTTGACTCGTAGAGGCCGGCGGAGAAAACAAACACCAAATCGCCGCTGTTGAACTCCCCGTCAAGATTCGC
Organism: Pirellulaceae bacterium; assembly: GCA_029243025.1. NCBI lineage: Bacteria > Pseudomonadati > Planctomycetota > Planctomycetia > Pirellulales > Pirellulaceae > Pirellulaceae bacterium. The sequence continues at coordinate 56,565 of JAQWSU010000011.1, forward strand.
ATCGCCAAACCAGGTATTCGCGATGTGTTTGCTTTCGATCCACGTCTTGTGGTCGGCCGCGTTTACGGTGCCCTCACCGGTCAGATCGAAAATACTGCTGTTGGTTTTCGCTTGAATTTCGGCCGACAGCAGGTCGATGTCGACAGCGGTGAGAGATCCGTCCGCATCGAAATCCCCCAAAACCGCAGGGGCAACTAACGTCAGAACGTGCCAATCGGTTGGAACCTGAATTGTATTGGCCCCAGGGTTCTCACCTTCGCCGCAACAGTCTTCTCCGGCGTCCCAGACCAAACTCGGCCCTTCAGCGGTGCCATCTTCGAAGTCGTCGACGTCAAGGATCAAATAGCTGTACCCGTGTTGGTCACCAACTTTCGGTGAGTAGTTGGGGTCGATGTCCATGGCGATGGACCAGGGAATTGCTGCTTCCAACATGTAACCGGAGAGATTGTTGTTGTCGTCAAACGTTTGTTGGCCTTGGATGGTCCATATTGGGCCGCCCGCATCCTCAAGGTCGGGAGTTGTGATCACGTCACCATGTCGATAGATGTCCGGACCAAATTCATCCTGAGTATCGAGCACCAGATCGTAAATCGCTGCGGGGCCGATCTCCATCGTGTCCACGAAGGGCTCGACCACGAAATTGTTTTTTGGGTCGTTGTTCGGATTGAAGGCAAATTGAAGTGTATCTTGTCCGTTATAAGGTCCGGGCGAAACGAACCGTTGATGACCACCAACTGTGTCTGCTACGACGGCGGAAACGTACAAATTTGTCGCATCCCACGACGTATAAATGTCAGCCGAAATGTCCAACTCAATCCCTGCCGCAGCAATCACTGCCGAACCGCCAGTCTCAAGTACCTCCGGCCAGCTGAGGAGACTTTGAAATTGGCCGGCCATTTCCGCTTCCGAGATCGTACCGTCAATGGTAGGTGTGAAAAGCGGCGCTTCGTAGTTTACTTGAGCCCTCAAGCCGACGTTGAACAAGCTGATTGTCAGCGAGACCGCGATTACAAGTTTCGTAATTCTCATCGGACAAGGTTCCTGTGAGTTTCGACATGTGCAGTTCGGGGGATGTTGGACACGCGCGGTTCGTAATTGTCAACTCTCGGTAAAACAGATGCAACCATTTGATATCAAATTCTCCGGATTTCGATCGGGACCGAATAAAAAGAGCTTCGACATCGGTGCGGTATTTCCCACGCGTCCGGGTAAATTCGATGTGTTCTCCTTTGCAAGATGCTTAAGAGCGTTGCCCTGCGCCCTGGGCGAATTTTTATCTTCGTTTTTGCGACCTTCCGGACAATGAATCGAGCCCATGACGAAGGTTCATTGATTAGAAACGGTGCGTCGCTTGCCTTCGTTCTTGGACGTATATCAGTCGCTATCTTTGCTGCGCAAGCAAAGATATACGTGTTTGCTTTGAGAGAAAGTGTTGAAATGAAATGCGGTTGTCACCAATTAGGTGCAGCGTGGCTACTTTGGTAGATACATCCGACCAGGCGTTTCCATCGGCCGACGACAGTTCCAGATTCCGCGACCGTGCGTAAGGTTTGGAAAGGTAGGTCTGAAAAGGTGTCAGATACCTTTTTGGGAAAAATTCTTAATCCGCATCAGAAACAGTATGTACATAAGGTTCCAAAACAATCGAATTCACTAAACAGGTACCTGCTCTCTTTTTTGTTCTCATGTAGACTGATCGCCATGTATTATGGTGGCTGCGCGCCACGGGCGCTTTTGCCAGTACGCAACCGATTCGACAGTCTGATGAGAAATTTGGAAATCGTGATCTACGGCGTACCCGTTGAGTCATTGTTAATAGCTTGTACCAGGTAATCCTATGAAGACATCAGGCCGAAATGGGTTCAATATGGTTGAAGTTGGAGCTCTGACTTTGCTCCTATTGTTTCCAGCATTCTTTGTTGAAGCTGCCCCCAACCAGAAACCTAATATCGTTTTCTTCCTTGTCGACGATTTAGGGCAGAGGGATCTTGGTTGCTACGGTAGTCAATTTTACGAGACGCCGTCGATTGATTTGCTGGCGAAGGAAAGCCTGCTGTTTGATAACGCGTACTCGACTTGTCATGTTTGTTCGCCGAGTCGAGCGAGTATTCATACGGGAAAGTACCCTGGCAGGACAAACCTGACGGAATGGCTGGGCGGACGTCCCGAGAGAGAATACGAGAAGCTGCATAGTGCCGAAAAGCTTTTGGCATTACCGGAGAACGAACTCACCTTAGCGGAAACCTTCCAGGATCACGGCTATCGTACCGCCTTTTTTGGGAAGGCTCATTTGGGCAGGCATCCCCGGGAATGGGGTTTTGATGAGTCGACGTTCGGATGGTACGGTTCCTATCACTATCCTTTCAAAGTCAGAGGTGGCAACGGGCCGGACGGCAAACAGGGAGACTATCTGACAGATCGATTCACCGACCTTGCTGTTGAATTCATCGAGCGAAACCAGGACCGGCCGTTCTATCTGCACATGGCTCATTTTGCCGTTCACGATCCGATCCATGGTCGCAAGGATCTGGTTAAAAAATACGAAAAGAAGATCGCTTCGATGCCAAAACAGGATAGGCCGGATTACATTTTGGAAGCCAATCCGGATGGAAGAGAGCTTTCCGGTGAGGAACTCAAAGCGTTGGAAGAAGACGACACGTTGAAGTCCCACCAGGCAAAGCGCGTGTGGTGGGTAAAGCAGAAGCAAGACAATGTTGAGTTTGCCGGCATGGTTGAGGCGATGGACGAAAGCCTTGGCAGAATTCGGTCGAAGCTCAAGGAGCTTGGATTAGCCGATCAGACCATCATCATTTTTACGGCCGATAATGGGGGGATGGCAGCGTCGAACCAGTATCGAGGAGTTCGCCAACCGCGCGCCGCGCTGGACTCGCGATTCGCTTCGTCGAACCTCCCGTTACGTGGGGCCAAAGGTTGGAACTATGAAGGCGGCATCCGCGTACCCTTAATCGTTCACTGGCCGGGTCAAACCGAGGCGAATACGACTTCCCAGGCTGTGGTGACAGGAACGGATTACTATCCCACCTTGCTGGAAATGATTGGACTTCCTTCCCAGCCAGAGCAACACATGGATGGTAAGAGTTTTGTTCCCGCGCTGCAGGGGAAAGCTTATGATCGGGGTGCGATCTACTGGCACTTTCCTCATTACAGCAATCACGGATATCAGAGTCCGGGTGGCGCCATTCGTTTCGGAAAATACAAGCTACTTGAGTACTATGAAAACGGAACGGTACAGCTCTTTGATTTACAAAATGACATCGGCGAGCAGCACGATATCTCAAAAGAAAATCCTGAAACGACGCAGAAACTACTGAAGATGTTGCGCGACTGGCGCGAAGAGGTGGACGCCAAAATGCCGAAAGTGAAGAGACCTTCCTCTATATAAAGATGTGCCTAGCGACTTTTTAAGGGAAACAAGACGTTTAGGAATAACTTTTCGTTGGTGACAATACTTCTGCTCCTTGCCGACTGCATTCCCGCGCCCCCAGCGTACGACCATGCGATGTTGCGGGAGTACTTCGGAAGATCGCCGATGGAAATAACAGCCTTCTTGGGAGAGCCTGCTTCCATCAAGGAAGCTACGGGCCAGTCCGCGTCAGAGAATGGTACAGCAGAAGCGGAAGAGAAAGTTAAACCGGTTACAGAGCGCATGAGTTATATCTACTCAACGCCCGATGGAGACCTAATCTTTCACTTCAACCTGAACAACCAGGTGTTTGCAATCACGGATGCTGGCAACACGGTGTCTCCCCCCGAAGAATAGCTGGAACGAAACAGGTGTCAGGTAGCTTTTCGTCATCCAACGAGTTGCTCCTGTTGGTGCGCCGGTAGTTCAGCTTGCTAGATGACCATCACTGATGGTTACCTGGATCAGTGCGTTCTCCGTAGATGCCGGGACTTCAGTAGGTGCCGCATCGGGTCATCGTTCCGCAGGTCGACAGTATCTTGAGCGCCGAATTTTCCGCTATGGTACTGTGGCGGAGTTGTCAGCGTATGAATGATGACGAAATCTTCGCATCGGGATCGAAAAGATAGTTATGAAGCTGTCTGGTAGTTAGGCTAGACAGGCCACAAGACCCTGGTTGTGAGATTAGGTTGGTCACCGGTAGGGTGTGTGAGTTGCTTGTCGAATAAACGATTATGGAACCGCGGAGTTAAGACGTTGATACGTAAAACGGGTGAAGCGCGGAAGTGTTTCCGTTGGTCAGATCGGATGCGGTATGGACTCGATCAGGTAGCTCAGCATCTACTCGGAACGGAACGCTTGAACCGTTGTTTGAAGTCGCGTGAAGCGCGTCGTCGTCAGCTTATCGATCGCATGTACGGCAGCATTGAATGCGAGGAACCGCTGGTGAGTCGGCCGGTGGATCGAGTGAAAGACATCTCGATTGCAGAATTTCGTCGTCGCTACCAAAAGCCTGGAATTCCTGTGGTGTTTGAAGGTGCGGCCTCGGATTGGGCCTGTTGCCAGAAATGGAGTCTCCCGTTTCTCGCCGAACAATACGGTGACGATTTAGTTTTAGGGAGGCTGGGTTTTGCAAAGTTGGAAACGAGTCTGGCCAAAATCAGTCGAGGTGCGGGTGACTATCTTCGTTTTTATGCTTTGCTGCAGAGGCACCCGGAGCGACTACACGATATTGACCTGCGTTGGTTGCGTGCCAGGAGAAATCCTGGTCCGATGAATATCGATCAAGGTTTCCAAACGTTCATTGGTAATTCGGCGTCTCCTAGAACGCATCTTCACAATGCAAACGATGCCAATCTATTTATTCAGGTGGTCGGCTCCAAGCATTGGGTTTTCTATCCGAGTCGTTATACGCCGGCGATTGATCCTCCGGCAATTCGTAGCGAATACCGAACGCATCGTGAAGATGTTCCTTTTTTTGATCCCTTTGTTCCGGACTACGAAGCCTTTCCTGTGTTTCAATACGTTCCCAGTTGGGAGGTGATTCTAAACGCAGGGGACGTGCTTTGGAATCCACCGTACGTCTGGCATGCCGTTCGCAATTTGACGGATCCGACGATTGGTGTTGGTTATCGCTGGGTCTGTCCGAGCGACTGTTTTCGACGAGAACCTCTTTACGCCCTGCTTGATTGTCTCGCCAACAACCCACCGATCTGGCAATCGATTCGAGATGCTGACAAAAGCTTTTTGCTGGTAATGTTAGAGCAATATGAAGGCCAACGTTTGCCCAAATACGATCAATTTGAAAAGCAAGTCAACGCGTCTTACCAGCAATATTGCACGCTGAAGAAACAGCTTGCCCAAGGGTGAGTTAAAAAGGTGTCAGCTCCCTTTTTAGTCGATTGAGTAGCGCGGGGATCGACCCTCCCCTGCTGTTTCTTGCGGGCATTCGGTACCATAATCAGAATGCCACTGGGCTCCTTTATCGTCTTCAATAAACACAGGTAACCATGTGAGGTGCGAACAATGGGTGCGAAAGTAATTCTAATTACGGGCGCTTCGAAACGAGATGGCGTCGGTTACCAGTTGTGTAAGCAGTTGATTGCCGAAGGGCATCGCATTATTGCGACTTCACGCACGCCAGAAGATTCGGATTTAACGAAAGACAAGCTTGCTTCAGAGGATCAGTTGTCCATCCGATCTCTGGATCTGTGTTGCCAAGACTCGATGGATGCTTTTGTGGCAGGTGTCCTCAACGACTATGGCAGCATTGATGGGCTGGTCAACAATGCGGCCCAAGTAGTGATCGGTCCCGCGGAAGCAGCCAGTGCTTCCGATATTACAACCACGTTTCAGAGTAAGGTGTTCGGTCCTTTAGCGCTCATGCGGGCATTTCTTCCGGGAATGAAGGAAAAGAAATCGGGAGTGATCACCACAACCGGCAGCATATTCTGCACCATGCCAGTCATCATGCCGGGCATTTCCATTTATCTTGCTGCGATAAACGCTCTTGAACGAATTCAGGAATCAATGGCCATTGAATGCGCGCCATGGAATATCAAACTGTTTAACTTTCATGCAGGGCCCATAAAAACCAGGCTAACCATCATGCAACCGGAGAACCAAGCATTAATCGAATCCGACTACAAGAACTTCACGGAGCATGCTTTCACTTGGTTTAGTAAACATGTCGAATGGCAAACGGCAGAGGAAGTTGCGATCCCCTATGCAAAGGCCATCCTGAGTTCGGATCCTGACTTTCACGTTTACAGTAGCGAATCCGGTGCTCGCTTCGCTGCAGAATACAATAAAGACATCAGCGCTAACTCATATCGAAACGGTTTGCTCGACTATTTTCAACAACTGAGCTACGAGCCAAGCGACTGGAACCCAAACGCCGACAGCGGGCTGTAGGAAGGTGGCGCGACGTATTTCTCTCAGTGTCTCGGCGTAACTTTAAGAAGTAACAATTGTCCATTCGCTCGAACTTGCCTGGCCGATTGAAAAGGTACCTGGTGTTTTTTTCGGATCTTCTGGGGATCGTTGTTAATCGGAGTGTTGCATTATGGTGGAAATACGGGTGAAAGCCGCTCTGGCGAACTTGCGGCGGCCCGATTTCAGATAGGGTGATTGGGAAGCTTTGGTGTTGGTTGGCCAATCCGTGTCGATTTTCACTCAAAACCCCCTTAGACTATTGGGGTAAGGAAAAATCTCATAGCTCGTTGAGAGTGGATGTGCCATGATTGAATTAGGTAGGTTCCGTAGTCAGTCGTGTGATGGTATCAGTCGTAGATCCTTTGTGAGGGCCGCTGCTGCGTTACCATGGGCGTGGCAACTCAAGCAGTCACACGCGGCTACGAATCGTTCCTCTCCACGAAGTAAAGCGAAGTCAGTTTTAATGATCTGGCTCTGGGGCGGACCGTCTCATTTGGATACATTCGATCCAAAGCCAGATGCGGCAAGTTCGATTCGATCACCATTCAAAACGATCTCGACCAAAACGCCCGGCATTCATCTCACCGAGCTACTTCCAAAATTGGCTCAGCGAACCGATAAGGTGACACTCGTCCGGTCATGTCGATTTTCTGGCAATCATGACATGCTTTGCCTCACAGGATCACGCGGCAGAGGTTCCTCAGCAGAACCGAATTTTGGATCGGTGATTGCGCAACGGTTTCCTGGAGCTGGTTTGCCTCCGTTCATTTCGGTTGCGCCGAAGACAACATTGACCCATGGGTTTCCTTGCACAACGGTTCCCGGTTCTAGTGCGGGACGCCTTGGCGCGGCCTTTAATCCCTTTTTTGTGAAGTGTGCGTCCAATGCAGATATTGAGATACCAAGCCTTGCCTTGGCCAATGGACTAACCCCACAACGACTCACGGATCGAAAGTTACTGCTGGAACAGATTGACCTGTTGAAACGAGCCAGCGATAGCGAGACGATTGATGCACTCGATAAACATCATTCGAATGCATATTCGCTACTTACGTCAGGAGATGCTTTTCGGGCCTTCGACCTGAGCAAGGAATCGCCCAAAACACACGATGCTTATGGGCAAACGGCTTTTGGGAAGAGTTTGTTGCTGGGGCGACGCTTAGTCGAAGTTGGCGTTCCTTATGTTCAGGTCAACTGGAGCTTAGGAGTCGATGGATTAGAAGAGGGGCCTCTGATGGGTTGGGATACTCACCGGAATGGCTTTGGTCAACTGATGACCTACCATGGTCCAATTTTCGATCGTGCATTTGCAGCATTGTTAGACGACCTCGAAGATCGCGGCCTTTTGAATGACACGCTTGTTTGTGCGTTCGGTGAAATGGGGCGATCGCCGAAGATCAATGAGATTGGTGGGCGTGAACATTGGGCCACTTGCTCAACCCTTTGGGCGGGAGCTGGGATCGAAGGCGGGCGTGTGATTGGAAAGACGGATCGAATCGGTGCTGAACCGGTGACGACCCCGATAACGCCGCTCATGGTCGGAACGTCAATCGCCGAATCGATGGGAATCGATTCTGAGGCGCGAGCGAAAATGCGAGTGCTTAGCGGAGGTAATGCGATCGAAGGCCTGTTTTAAGTTCAGTGTCTCCCTAGCGCGGAATGATTCTTTGTGTTAGCACGTAAACCTCACCGTTCCAATTTTGCAGCCATGAGTCCGATTCGTTCACCGCTCGTCCGCATTTCGCTGCTACTGGTTGGCTGTTTGCCGCAATTAGGCTCGGCGGAAACGTTGCCGGGTAAGTGGATTACCACCGATGGATTCCAAAAGCGTGACTTAGTATTCTTGGCCGGTTCGCGAGATTTAGTCTATACCCAGGAATCGTCCGTCACAGGCGGAATGCAGATTATGCGGATGAATTTAGAGAGTGGTCAAGTTGTCCGTTATTTTGAAAAAGATCCACCGGGAAATCGAGAATTCAGTATTTCCAAAGATGGCAACGTCTTTGCTTACAACGTTGTTCAAGGATTGAGTTCAAGAATTCATGTCGTATCATCTGCTGTCGAGGCCACCATTCCTAAACTAGGCAAACATCCTTGGGCCAACTGGCCTGCTGTTTCGCCGGATGGTAAACAAGTGACGTTCGTGCAAGGTGCACGCGTGATCTACCAGTTTGACGTCATTGAAACACCAGGACGTCAACGAATTCGTCGTCTTTCGATTGAGGGTGCCGAACATAGCGACTATTGGCCCCGTTATTCTCCCGATGGTAAGCAGATCGTGTTTGCGTCGAACCGTGATGGCGATTTCGAAATCTACCTGATGGATTCCGACGGTTTGAACCAGCGCCGTCTGACAGAATCCCAAGGCATCGACATGCATCCTGCGTTTTCTCCGGATGGAGAGTCGATAACCTTTACGTCGAATCGGGATGGGAACTATGAAATCTATCGGATGCGATTGTCAGATCGAACAACAAGTCGAATTACGTTTAATCCGGAACGTGACGACTATGCTCGTTGGCACCCATCCGATGGATCGCTTTGGTTTGTTTCCGAACATGGTGGCCGCTTCGACGTGCGCAAGGTAGAAGCGACCTGGGAATGATCTTTTCAGTTTCGAACTGATCGAGGATTTGTCTCCGCCAGCACTGAAGCGCTTGCTCAAAAAGGGGCATTGGCAAAGACGGATGTTATTTCTCTTTTGATGGTGGGCGTATTAGCCCGCGGTGCGAATCGCATTGCTTGGCGAGTTGTTTTTTTGTGTCGCGACTGACTCATCCGTTTGATTCTTTTCGTCGTGAGAGAGTGTAGGATGATCCCGTCGCAGAGCTCTTTTCGTGATCCGCCCAAGAGCGACGATTCCTGATTGATCAAGCCGCTCGAAAGCCTCCCAGGGAGTTGAAAACCTGTGTCAGCAGCTGAAAAAGTTGCTGGCTTTGTTTTTGTTTCCTGACCGACCTTCTAACGCGTTGGGAAATGGTACAATTAGCCGTGCAGGTCGCATGTTTTTTGCTTGCTGAGATTGGTCCTGATCCAAATCATCCAAGTCAGCGTCAATAAGATTACGGAGCTATCAATGAAAGCCAAGAACCGACGTGACTTTTTGCAGACTTCAGTGGCCGCAGTCGCTGCAATCGCCGCGCCTACCATTGTGCCCTCATCGGCTCTGGGGTTGGGCGGCGCGATTGCGCCTAGCAATCGAATTGTATTGGGTGGTCTGGGGGTTGGGCGGCGAGGTACCACGGACCTCAAATGTTTTCTCGCTAATCCGGATGTTCAATTTGTCGCCATTGCTGATTTACAAAAAACGCGACGCGAAGCAGTCAAGACGCTCGCCGATAACACCTATGGAAACAAAGATTGTGTTCTCTATCAGGATATGGATGACGTTTTGGCGCGAGATGACATTGATGCGTTGCTGATTGCGACCGGTGATCGTTGGCACACGATGGCCTCTATTCTCGCTGCCAAAGCTGGCAAGGACGTCTATTGTGAGAAACCGTGTTCGCTGACCATTGCCGAGAGCCGTGCCTTAGCCGACGCGTATCGAAAGTATAACCGCGTCTATCAAGCGGGAACTCAACGACGCACCATTGGCAACTTTGAATTTGCCAAAAATTTGGTTCAAGGCGGCAAGCTTGGCAAGCTACATACCATTCATGCCAACACGCGACCGCCGGCCACCAGTCATCATTGGTTGCCCGCCGAACCGGAACCGGCGAAAGACGTTTGCGACTGGAATCGATGGCTGGGTCCATGTCCGTGGCGGCCCTATAACTCACAGTATGTCGCGGGTCGCTGGCGGGGACATTTTGATTTCCATGGCGGTGGGATTCTTGAATGGGGATCCCATACGGTCGATCTTTGCCAATGGGCAGCCGGCAGAGACGACACGGCGCCAGTCGAGTACATCCCCAATGCCGATGGGGTCGACTGTTTTTACGCCGACGGACTAAAGCTGGTCATGCGCAGCGAAGGTTGGATGGGGATGGGCACCTGTAGCGTGCGTTACGAAGGGGAGGATGGCTGGATCGAAACGGGAGATTCGGGAAATTTCATTCTCGAACCGGAATCGCTGCGGACTCAGCAATCGGTCTTTAACCGTGCCGGAACCGATCCGACTACCCATATCCGTAACTTCCTGGATTGCGTCAAGACACGAGGTTTAACCAACGCCAACGCTGCCGTAGTGGCGCAGTCGCATGTCGTGTGCCACGCAGCCTACATTGCCTGGCAACTCGGTCGCAAACTGACATTTGATCCAGTGAAGGAAGAGTTCGCGGGCGACGAAGAAGCGAACCGTATGCGTTCTCGAGCGATGCGTGAACCGTGGCACGTTTGATTTCACATCTGCAGGCAATCGTTCCACGAAACTCAATTTTACGATCACCGTTTCCAGGCTTTATTTCCCTGGGAGGACAGCCCTGATGACGATCTCTCGTTACCCATTTTCTATCGTCGCGCTCCTGCTGTTGTTCGTGTTGCCAAATGCGGCATTAGGGCAACAGCCGCTTCCAGCTGCGGGCGACGAGTCCGAACTGTTGGCCCTGCTGGATTCGAATGCTGAACTATTTGACAAGGCCAAGGCATGTCAGCGGCTAGCGGTTATTGGCACCGCAAAGTCAGTACCGGTAGTGTCAAAGTTGCTGGCCGATCCTGAATTGTCGCACTACGCGCGAACTGCTTTGGAATCGAATCCCAGTACGGAGGTCGATCAGGCATTGCGAAACGCGTTGAGTGAGCTGAAGGGTGCCCAACTTGTGGGTGTGATCAATTCCATTGCCGCTCGTAATGATACGCAAGCCGTCGGCGCGTTGATCGATCTAGCGGCGGGCGATGACCAGCAGGTTGCGGCAGCGGCTATTTCAGCCCTGGGTTTGCTCGTCACCCCTGAATCCATCTCCGCACTGCAGCAAGTGCTGACGGGTGATGCAGCGCTTCGTGTCACGGCGGCCGATGCCTGTCTGGCCATTGCGGACAGTTTGCTGGCAGACGGGAGGAATGCCGATGCGCTGGGCCTTCTTCAGGCGCTACGCTCGGCTGAGTTGCCGCAGCACATCAACGTTGCGGCACGCTTCGGTGAGATTCGTGCAGGTTCCCAAAATGCGAATGAGCTGATGAACTCCTATCTAAATGATGAGGACCCTGCCCTGTTTCGGATTGGCTTGGAACTTGCGCACAATTTGACCGGCGCGGAGACAACGGATCAACTGGTGCAACAGCTCGAGTCGCTTTCGCCAGACCGGAAAATTCTAGTCATGCATGTGCTGGGTGATCGGGGGGATGCCTCGGCGCTCCAGACAGTGGTTGATGCCGCAGGCTCCCAGGATGCCCACATGAGGATCGCGGCCGTTCGGGTTCTAGGTCGGTTGGGAGATCGCAGTGTCGTACCGGTCCTGCTGAAGGCGGCGATTACTGATGATGAAGCATTGGCTACAACCGCACGTGACAGCCTTGCTGTGCTAACAGGCGACGATGTCGATGAGCAATTAGCAAGTCGGCTGGAAAGTAGTGAAGGGCGAGCACGTTTGGTTCTGGTGGACGTAGCCGGTCGGCGCGGGATTGATCGCGTGATCCCGTTACTGCTGAAATACGTGTCCTCCGATGATCCAGAATTGCGGGACTCAGCCATCGATGGCCTGGGCATGACGGTTGGACTCAAGGACTTTCCCCAGCTGGTCGATCAAATGCTGGCGATGGGATCATCCGCATCCGCCTTGCCCATGAAGGAGGCCTTGCGCAGGGCCTGTCAACGCATGGGCGACCGCGATGCGGCGGCGAAAGTGCTGCTGGATCGAACGATTGACGCATCGGCTGCGGACCAAACAGAATTGATGAATCTGCTCATCTACGTGGGAGGGCAGCATGCACTGGCCGGCGCGCGGGCCGCCGCAAAAAGCGATGACAAATCAGCTGCCAATGCTGCCACACAGTCGCTTGGGAAATGGTTGACGCCAGATGCCGCTCCTGTTCTTTTGGAGTTGTCGAAGTCGGGCGATCCGGCCTACCGCGTCCGTTGTCTTCGCGGTTACATCCGCATTATTCGACAGTTTGGTTTGAGACCTGGACAGCGTTTGCAGATGAGTAAGAAAGCTTTTGCCGCGGCGAGTCGAGATGAAGAGCGGAAGCTGGTGTTTGATACGATTACCCGATTCCCTTCCGCACAAGGTCTGAAAATGATCGTGCCCCACTTGGAGAACTCGTCCCTGAGCGAAGCTGCGGGCAAGGCGGCCGTGACGATTGGGGAAAAAATTGTCGACAACGATCCGAGTTCGGTTGCTGATGTGATGGCGAAAGTCATTGCGGTTACCAAGGACGAGGAGACGGCCAATCGAGCGAAAGTTTTGATTGGGCGGTCGCAGTAAGCAGAAGAGAGCGGTGTTGTTCTTGGGAAACCGAATCGCTGTACGACTTCGTGCAGGATTTGTATTGATCGGTGGGGACGTTAATACGAAGAGCTGGTTTAAAATCGCTCCCCGCTATTGAGGTCCAGAATTGGAAGACACGCTTACCGCTCACTCGTCTCTGCTGGGCAAAAGCCGTGGTTGTTATCACCTTTGTTGATCTTGTTGTTGTTTCAAAAGCTGGATCTTCACCTCATCGCCTGCTGGGGAAAAATCGAATTCATTGAATTTTGAACTATTGCCGTTTATGCTTGTCCGGCGAAATCGATTGTCATCATCGTCTGCAAATAAAGAATCGATGGCGGCTGCTGAGATGTTATTCTTTTCTGCCGCGACCGTGTAATTACCGCTCTGAAACGCCAACACTAAATCACTGGAATCGAATTTGCGATCGTGGTTCCAGTCACCTTCGTTAAATGTGGTGTTGCGAGAGAAACGATCCTCATATTTGCCAGCGATGAAAACTGCGACAATGTCGGAGGAGTCGAAAATGCCATCGCGGTTGACATCGCCAACGATTCGAGTTGAAGGAACGACTTCCGTTGTCACCACGTCGCCGTTCACGCCGCTTAGCGTCAACGTTTCGCCGGTGGTCAGTTCCCCTTCCCATCCGCCTACAATAAACCGCCCCTGATTTCCGGTGGGCCCATTTGATCGATTTCGAAAATGACTTTTGTCTGCCGTGACGAGGAGCGTCCACCCAGATGGAATTACGGTTCCTGCCGGAAATGTAAAGTCCACACCTGCTGTAAAACGCCATCCCGAAATATCGACAGCCATTTGATGCGGATTCTGCAATTCGATGAATTCTTCCGCTGAGTTTCCGCTTGTTGGTTCTGCCTCGATCAATCCAAATTTCAGTGCTGGATTTCCGATTTGTTGCGGGGGAAGTTGAGGTAATCCATAGAGGAAATCACGGCGTTGATTTAGATAATCATCCTTTATCCTTTGTGTGTGTTCGCGCATTGTTTCTCCCCGATCACCATGCAAGCGAGAACCATTCGCATGATGCCATGAACCCCAAGTGTTGTAATCCAGATCTGCATCATCAGTCCCTTGTACGACCCCGAATCGTGCTTCGGGCCATTGGGGAGGATTGGGTGTTGGATCAAATGGATCGTCGTTTGGATCAATCAAATTGAGATAGTCATCGATGCGATTCTCGAGGTAGCGATCTTGGTAAGGTGTATCGCTTGGCTGTAAGAACTCGTCCATCAGGGTTCGCAATCGCCGAAGATACATTTCGTTGAAGCCCGGCGTATCTCGGCTGGAATAGAGTTTTCGAAGCAATGAATTATTGGTGCCACGACTTGAGAAGAGAGGATTGTCCCAATCCATTGCGTCATCAAAGTAGCCTGAGTCTCCCTTGAAATCGTGTCCGAAAGCCAAGTCCGGGTCCCAGATAAACATTTGCCATTCGTCTGTGATGTGCGTATCACGATACAGGTAATAATTCTTGTGGCAGCATCCCTTGTTGTTTTGTAGATCGAATAGTGGCAGGAAGTTTACAAAACCGGGGATGTCGAGATTGTCGAATGCATAGTTTCGCCATTCCTCGTCGCGCAATCGAGTTCCAGCGCGAAGTGCTTCGAGATCTGATTTGTCTTCCCAGCGACGGGTCTTTTTTTCCCACGCACCTCGTGACAGAAGCGAGTCATACATTTTATAAAGCGAGCCATCTGGATTGAGCCCTAATCGCTCCAGTGTACGATCGTCGGCATCTTCGATTAAATCAGCAACGCTGAAGAAAACGCCATTGCGCTGAACGCGAACCGGAAATGCAAAGAACGCGGGTGACTTGGCGTCGCGATACATGTCATACGCCAGCGCGTGACGGAACTTGGCTTTGTCAGCCCAATTGGTAATCAGATTAATGTCTCGTACACCACGTTCATCGGCTCGCCATTCGAATCGATTTCCCGGATTGAAGTCGAGGTCGTAACTTTTCTTGGGGAAAGTGCGCGTTGACTGTCCATGGGCGTCGGCGCCCACGTTATCGTAGAACTGATTGCCATAAAAAATCGCACCGCGTCCACTCGCCGCCGTACCAGCACCTTGGAAATTCGCGTCGTCGATGAACCAGTGAAGAACAGGTAAGTTGCTAACCACCTGAGGATCTTGAATCATCGTTCCAAAATACTGGTCTGAGTTTTCTGGGTCAGCAAACAAGGGCCAATGCATGGCGTTGCCATTGACATCCGCCGTGGTAACTCGCCAGCGTATCATCTGTCCTGCATGTGAAGCCGACTGCGGGATGGTGGCGGAATAAATTCCGTCACCTGCAAGGGTATCACCTTGCGTTCCATTATCCACCATGTCGACCAAGACTTCATCCTCGAACATGATGCGATAGTGCAAAGAGACATGGTCGATATCTGCGTTGGCTTTTTGAACGGCAGCGGTGACGATCAGGGCCTGGTCATCGTGAAGTGCCCCGGGGTTTTTCGTAACATCACGAATTCGTGGTCCGGAAAACGAATCTACAAAAACGTTGTGACTGCCTGGGGTGGGTGTCAAGAGATAGCCGGCATTGGAGTCTGCCAGTGGTTTGTCAGCTGAAAATACGACTCCCAGTAACATATCGCTTGTGTCGGACGAATGGTTGAGGAGATGGATTGCCAGGACATTTTTGCCACTCTGGATCGCCGTAGTGTGATTTGACAAGTCAAAGGCCGCAAAAGCCAACGCTGATGAATCACGACGCGATGTACTGGTGGCCTCAGAAGACCAGTTCGCATTGTCGGGCGCATTGTCGCGAGCAACCTCGACACCATTGATGTAGGCGATAAACCCGTTGTCGTATTGCAGTTGCAATAATAGTTTCGAGAAATCGGATGTATCAGCCACGTCGAATTCTGCGCGAACATAAGCGGCGAGCGTATCCACAGGCAGTCGGGTCTCGAATTGACCTTCAAAGTTTCTTCGGTCATCGGGTCGCGTTTCGTATCCCAGCGATGCCAGGCCGGCGGAAAAACCGTGCGAATGCGCGTCAAAACTTGTCGAGACCCAATCCATGCCAAGCGCACCATCCTTTGGGATAAGATAGCTCACTTCTGACTGAGGGCTAATGAGGGATGTGGTCTGTGAGAATCCAAATGAAACATCGGAAGCCTGTGGTGGAAAAACGGCGTTCCCGGTTGAGAACTCTGACAAGACCGTCTTCTGATCGGGTGCTACCAGGGCGATGTATTCACCACGGCTACGAAGTCCGAAATTTGTATGCAGGTTTCCCTGGTCATCAAACGGGTTGTCGTTGCTTCCATTTCCAGATGCAAAAACCAACAGATAAGAATCGGGTTCCACTTTGACACTCGGGAACCGCCATTGAGTCAAGTCTTCCCGATCGTCTGTCAAATAATAATTTTTCAGATCGATCGACTGGTCACCACCATTGTAAATCTCAATCCAATCAGGCGAACTGCCGTCACCCAAGGGGTCTGCCTTGCCAAAATCCCGTTCTATTTCACCGAGACCAATATTGTCATCATTGTCAGCCATGAATTCCGTGATGATCGGATTTACGGCAAGTAATTGTCGTGCTTCGAGACTTTCGATATCCAGAATCAATCGTCGTGTACCCTTGCAACGATTCACAAAAGGTCGAGCCATGTTCTTAGTCCAAGCGATGAGTTGTTGTTAATGGTGTAAGCCAACATCATGTGAATTGTCGAACAGCGTAGCTGATTCTCGCACGCTTAAGTCAAACTGTCAGTCGCTCTGCCTATCAATGTTTACTGTTAAGCAAAACAATTTCGCATCTGCGCTATGATTTAGGTAGCATGATGTAGCCTGCCCTAAGATAGCGAGAAATTGTATTGCATGTCAGCAAATAATTATCGACCTGAAATAGACGGATTGCGAGCAGTCGCAGTGGTGGCGGTCATCCTGTTCCATGCAGAGCTGGGATGCCCGGGCGGATTCGTTGGTGTCGATGTGTTTTTTGTTATCTCAGGATTCTTGATTACTGGGATCATTCAACGTGGGATCGAAACAGACTCTTTTTCGCTTCTGGAGTTTTGGGAACGGCGAATTAGCAGAATTTTTCCCGCCCTTTTTGTGATGGTTGCCGCCACGCTGGCTGCCGGATACTGGTTTCTTTTGCCGAGTGAACTAAAGGACTTGGGCGAATCCTCGCTGGCTCAATCCTTGCTGTTGGCAAATGTTTATTTTTGGAAAGACACGGGCTATTTTGGTGGTTCGGCTCAACACAAGCCGCTGCTTCACACTTGGTCCCTAGCACTGGAAGAACAGTTCTACATCCTGTTACCTTTGGCATTGTGTTTTGTTAGACGGATCAGTCGCAAAAAACTTTTTGCATTGTTAAGTGTGGTGGCGCTACTGTCTTTTGCTGCCGGCGTCTACGGGACCATGTACTATCCTCGTGCAACATTTTACCTACTGCCAACGCGAGCATGGGAATTGTTGATCGGCTGCTTGTTGGCGATTTTTCCCTGGAGGCTTTCGGCATCAGAGATTCGCGATCGTTTGATTGCTTTCATGGGGATGCTGGCAATTGCCTTGCCGATTTTCGTGTATGACCCCAAGACACCGTTCCCCGGTCTGGCCGCTGTACCTCCCGTGGTGGGCACAGCGGCAGTGATCTTCTCGGCCGCGAGTACGCCAAACATGTGGATTTGCAAAGTACTTGCTTGGCGGCCCGTCGTGTTTGTCGGACTCATTTCTTACTCACTCTACTTGTGGCACTGGCCGCTCTTTGTTTACATGCGGCTGCATTTTGGGGTTTTGAGTTGGGCGCAAACAGTTTTTGCATGCCTTTTGGCTTTCTTACTTGCTGTCTTGTCGTGGAAATTCATTGAACGGCCCTTTCGGAATCGCAT
This sequence comes from Pirellulaceae bacterium, assembly GCA_029243025.1. Taxonomy (NCBI): domain Bacteria; kingdom Pseudomonadati; phylum Planctomycetota; class Planctomycetia; order Pirellulales; family Pirellulaceae; species Pirellulaceae bacterium. Next base: position 74,165 of record JAQWSU010000011.1, read on the forward strand.
CTTTCTCCAACGACGACGTCGATTGTTTGGGACTGCCTTTGCGCTCAGCGGAGTCGCAATCCTTGCCAGTGTCTTTCTCATTCAGACGGATGGAATGAGTGGACGGCTGTCGGAATCTTTTAGCGATATTGCCCAGGATGTGAAATGGAAAGGCAGTGATATCAAGTTAAAGGCAAAAAACAGCGATGCGGATTTAGTTATTTTTGGAGACAGTCATGCGATGGCCTTGAGCCATACAATCAATCGTATTGCTAAACAGCGCGGCGCGTCTGTCGACGGAATCTTTTACCATGGTGTTCTTGCCTTGCCAAACGTTTCGCGAGTTGGTCGGGAAATCGGTGCGATTGATGTTTTGTCTCGGATCAATGAAAAGAATCCAACTCATGTTGCCTTGATATTTAGATGGTCACTTTACACGGTGGGCTCTTCAGATCTGGATGACAAAGCAGCTAAGGTCAAGTTGGTCGACGAAGAGGCGAGTGGAAATGCAGACGGAGCCAACGCTGAAATTATCCAAGCGGGCATTCAACGGTTGGTGGATCTTTGTGCCGCGAGGTGCATCACGCTTTGGATTATGAAGGAGGTACCAGAAACGGGTGAGCATTCACCAGCTCGGCAGTGGTGTTTGTACATGTGCGATCGAATTGCCAAGCCGTCGAATAGAAGACGCAGTCATGTTTTTTATCAAGAACGGACGGCGGAAATTGAGAAGGTGTTCCGATCAATAGCCCCCGGCGCAGTGCGTTTTCTCGATCCGGCTCCAATGCTTTTCGATGACGAGCAAATGACAATCAATTATGACGGTCAGCGGGCGTTGTATCGCGATAACGACCATCTCACTCGTTGGGGAGCACGCAGGCTGGAGCCGCTGATCGAGGAAATCTTCGGAGAAATTTCAGCCGAAACGAATTCGAGCGGGCATTAAGTCCATCTTTCTCGCCAGGCTATCGAAAGAGCTCAACCGCAAATCGTTGTTAAATTCGACGTCATTTCGCGAGGGATTGTAGGTAAACAACCAGTATTCCCCGCTTCTGGGAGGTCCGAGGAAGCGCCAAGCAAGCGAGTCGGAAGGAATTCCAACATTCTTCTAGGGTGAAACGGCTCCTTTTGTCGCACTAGTCCGTTGTAGCAGGCATTTCAGGTCTTTCGATGATTCGCTTGCGTGCAATCCACCGCATTCCGCAAGCTCGTTTTTGTGCGGATTTACTCTTGCCCGGTCTCGCAGCAAAGGGCGAGTGGTTAAAAGTCTTCTGTCCTTTTAAGACGTTGGGTCGATTGTTGACGAACCGTCTTGGGCATCTACGATCTTGCCTGATCCGACTGCACGAAACACAGCAAGACCTTGTGAGGCAAATTCAATGGTTTGTTTCTTCAAGCTTCATTTACCTGAGAGGGAGTATTAAGTCTGATGAAAAACTCGATGATGAATTGCAACGTGTTGGGGCGTTGTTGTTTTGCCAGTATTGTGGGACTCGTGGTTCTTGGTTTCTCATCCGTGTTGCAAGCGGAAACGACATCTGAAAAACTTCTTTCTGAATGTCAGGGGACCTGGGTCGGCATTAAGGATGAAGATGGCTCTAGGACAGTGACGCTCAAGGTAATCGACGGTAAGGATGAAACCGTTACCTATTTTCGCGATGGCGAAATGACCAGTGCCCACAAAGTTGTAATCAAGGTAGCGTCGACGGAACACATCAGCCTCTTCAGTTTCAAAAACGGTGAAGTCGTCGCCGGACCGAACAAGGGGGACAAGTTTCCTGGGGGTTCTTACGCCTTTAAGATCGAAGGCGATACTTGGTACGAGGTGTTCCGTCTTATCGAGGGCGGGACCGGCAAACCGAATGTGCAACAGTACAAGCGCATGACGCCGGATGCAGCGAAAGCAGAAATCGCGAAGTCCAGCACCAGTGGGAAAAACGATCAATCTGCTTTTACAAAAAGTGGCCCGGATGTGCAGCTGTTAAAGAACGTGATTCACAGTTTTGCAAAAGGTGACATTGACGCGTGGCAAAGTTGTTTTGATGATAAAGCGACTTATGGCCACAACAGCTGGAGTGAACAAAAGCCAATTGCCGAACTTGCTGATGTGCATCGCAAATTTCATTCTCAACTTGTAGGTGAGATCAAGATTCTCAAAGAAATCTACGAAGTGGTAACCGTCAAGGGTGGTGGCAAGCACGGCCATGTATGGTTTAACGGCGAGCAAAACTTCAAGACTGGCGAAAAGGTAGAGCTCGCAGTCTTCGTCGCCTTTGGGATCAACAAAGAGGGGAAAATCGGTTACGAATGGGCCTTCTTCGATACGGCTGTTATGCCGGAGCAAGCTCCTTACAAAGCGGCTTCGAAGGCCACGCCGTAGGGCAAAGACTTGTTGTGCTGTAGGCGTTGCTAGACTGTTTTGCTGACGAAAAACGATCGATGAGATCGATTCCGGTTCAAAGCTGGTGGCACAGCCGATCGTAATACGAATCGCCATGAGTATGGTCTCATGGCGATTTTTTGTTTCCTGCTTCGCAACGAAATCCGAATGAATTGTCGCGATGAATCGAAACAAAATTGTCCGGGGTGGAAGTTAAAACCAATTCAGCCCCCGGTGGATCTGCCCAGTCACCGATATACATCTTCGGTATTGGAAAGATAGTCCTCGTTGCGACATCAATAGCAAAGATAACAATCATCGTCGAAAACCCGGTGGGGCACAATTTGGCGAGCGTCTGGCGGGAGGCCAACACAGCGGAAAATGAAATCAACCGTCCCGTAGCGGCGGTGGCGACTTGCACGAAACCGACACCGTTGTAACTGCCAGTCAGCATGTCAGCCAACAGGCGCCACCGATCATACGGCACCAGCACAAAACATCGACGCCCGCATCGCGAATTCCCGGCGGCGATGATCGTGACTGGATTCGACTGCCATGACGTCGTCACCAAAAAGCGTTGTAGACTACAGGAGTCCACAGGACGTGAAAGAAAATATCGTCGTCGAGCTTGTCTGGCTGGTGCAACGATCTGGCTATCAAATGAACAGGCTTGCTGCCGAGTCCTGGCACAACTTGAATGGGGCGATGTTCGCTGTCAGGATCGTTGGATGGATTCAAGTGTTTCGCGAGGAGAATTGTTGAATCTAATTCAGTCTAATAAGAGTGGCCTGATCATTTAGGCAGAAAGATGTCAGATTCGTTGTTGCGATGTTCCAATTGGCCTGGCTTGTCTCTGGGGCGAATCGGGCCCACCTCGGTTTGTACGATTCCCGTCGATGATATCGGGCAGATGCCAAAGCGGTTAGACAACTGCTGTTCTAAATCCGAATCTGTTTTTTCTGCGATTATTCCGGCTTAGCCAGTTATTATTCGTAGGAGTGGTGATGATTCCTGAGTGGGGTTGTTATTTACAATCGCTTTCGGAACATTGTAAAACGGAGGGCCGCGTACATGGATGCGGCCGTGTTCTTCCATCTGATCACGGCTGCTGCCGGCAGATTGGGTTGATGCGGCGACGACATGCAAAGCCGTAAATGCGAAAGTAGCAATGATGAAAAGCATTCTTTTTGGCGCAATATTGGTTGGCTCGTTTATGGTCCTGGATTTCTTTGGGACGTTTCACGTCGATACCGCGTTGACGAACAGGCTGTTGGCATCTGAATCCCAAGATGTGAAGGCCTCGCAAAAAGATTCTGATTCACAGAAGAAATCTCTAAAAAGAAAAAGGCGCATGCCAAGGAAGGCCTCCGAATACGCCAAGATGTGTGAGTCCGAATTGGGTGTTCCTCCAAAAATTAATCTCGACGAATGTGTTGAAATCCCACTCTACATGGATGGCGTTCGGAAGCATGGTGTGATTCCGAGCGAAGAAGCTGACAACCCAAATCTGCAAGGGAAAGATTTCACCTCCTCTGGATCGGTTGTGCAGCGGTACCAGGGTAGAACAGTTGACGGCAAACCTTTGCCGGATGTCATCTGGATTTCCTTTGGTCGGAATGAAGATTGGGATGGTGAGCCTAGCAATTTTGTCGGATCAGTCCAAATGATTGGCTACAACAAGAAAAGCGGTGCGACTGCTTTTTTTGAATCCAAATTCCAGAACTTGGATCGTTGGGTCAGCCAGGACAAGGGAACACTTCGCATGCGGGGTCAGCTGCCGTGGATCGACAATCCCAAGGAATTCAATCAGGCCTATGTTCCGGCGCCCATGCAATGCGTTTCGTGTCATCAGGCGGATCCATTTATCACCAATCCATTCATCAAAGCTGCAAAAATACCTGGTACTGACGAAACCGTTGTGCCCATCCTCGACGGGGATTCGCCCTATTACGTGATTGGCGGCGAGGACTGGGACATGCGGACGATTCACATCGAAGGCAACGCTTGCTTCGAATGTCATCGTGTAGGCATGAACACAGTGGATTTGTTTGCGAGCGCTGGTTGGGAACTCAGCGAACACATGCCACCGCACGATCCTGGCAGCTTGGCTCAAGATTATCGCGAGTTGGTAGCCGCTTGGAAAAAAGGCCCGGAAAATGTCGAGGGTGCCGAATGGATCATTCCCCCGGCTCGCGGCAATGATCGCCAGGTGGTGGGAGCCGACTATCCCTACAAGTCAGGAGGCAATGAAGCAGAGGCAAGCCCGTTGGGCTTCTTCGGCGATGTACTCTCATCTCTGTTTGGAGAAGACTCTACTCAACCCGACGGGGATCAAGCTCTTTGGGATGCAGCAAAAACAGGCAACATCGACGAGATCAAAGCGTACCTTGCCAATGGAACACAGGTGAACGCCAAAAACGAGATGGGTCTGACACCTCTGATGATGGCGGCGTTCACTGGGCAAACTGAGACGATGAAGTTCCTGATAAAAAAGGGGGCAAATGTCAATTTCAAAGACAGTCGGAAGGGGACCGCCCTGCATGGAGCTAGTTTCTTTGGCCAAACGAAAGCGGTTCGAATTCTTGTCGAGAACGGTGCTGATGTAAATGCACGGAACGAAGACGGGGAGACGTCTTGGGAGTTGGCTGCTAGGCCATGGAGCGAGGAAATAAATGCTGCTTTTCAGTTCGTCACTGGAATCCTGGAGATCAAAGTCGATCCGGAAAAAGCCAAGGCCGGTCGACCGAAAGTGGCTGCGTATTTCCGTCATCAGAAAGCCACAAGCCAACCCCAGCAGAGTCGTGAAGTCGAACAGTTGCTCAAGCAGCTTCGCGACCCCGAAGTAAGGCAAGCCTTTGAAGACTGGATCCAGAAGTATGGTGTCAGCGAAGACACATTGGAAAAGCTCCGCTCGATGGCAAAGGGAGACAAGTAGAACGTGGTGATGGGCGGACAACATCGCCTTGGAAGCTCATTGGCATTGTCTTGAACGGAAATGAGTCGGCACGGCGATTAATGAAAGGGGGTCAGAGAAGGTACGTCCAGTTTGGGTTTCAACACAGCGAAAGAAGTCCTTTCCATTGATCTTGAGCAAGCAAGAAAGCTCTCCACCCATCAACTCAACCATCAGCGACTTCATAGTTCCGACGGGATTCGATCGTAAGATCCTCATAAATTGGCATCATCGATGCTCGGGTTGTCAGCACCGAAACAGCATTCATTCGCGATACGGTTGTTGGTTTTCGTAGAGAGTTTTTCTGGCCTTTAGCTTCTTGATCAGCCGTTGCAGCGCGTTCGTGGGCGGAGATTCTCTAACGATCGCCAGCGCATCTTCCATGAGTTTAGGCGCCCGAGCATAGTGTCCGGTCTCCGCCAGGGCCGCCGCATACGTGTCCAACGCTTGAGGCTGTTGATAATTGAATGCTTGACAGAGTTTTTCGGCAAGCCGCACTGCGGTTTCTCCGTCGCGTAGACCGGGGTCCGAGCTGGTCGCAAGAATCCACGCTAAGTTGTGAGCAGCAGGATGCCAATTCGAGTCAATTTGCAAGGCGTCTCTAAAATGGGGAATCGCCTCCGCCAAGCGATCCTGATCCTTGCGAATTACTCCGAGTTTGTTGTGGTAATCCGCGTCGTTCGGTTGCACCTGTACCGCGCGGAGCAGAAATCGGTGAGCTTCTTCGAGCTTACCCGCGGAACGTAGCAACAAGGTGGTTTCGGTCAGGGCTCCCAGGTGAGTTGAGTGGAACTTCAAGGCACGCTGCATTTGTCTAAGTGATGCCCGTGCGTTGCCCATCCGTCTTTCGATTACTCCCCATTGGTGATGCACCCCTGCCAATCGATACCGCTGCCGAACAGCCTCGTCGTCCATGCGGTCATCCGGTGGCGGCGGGTGTTTGTCGACGTACTTCGCGAGGTAATCCCGCGCTTCGTCTAAGTACCCTTGTTCGATTTGTACGTTGGTGACGGCGATAGGATGGGTGACAAAAACCTTGTCGCCCCAGCGGCCGGCAAAGGGAACGGCTAGATTCCGTGCATTGTCTTTTGTCCGCAGCCGTACGTCGGTGGCTAGTTCGCCCATCTGGATTTTCCCCGTGTAGACGACTCGCAGACGACGGTGTTGATCCAAGAACACGCTGAAGGGCAAGGGCAAACCGCTCGGTCGGTAAACGGCCTGTTGATGTAATTTGTTCAGACGGGAAACCAACTGCTCAGTGGCCAAGCCCGAATCGCCCAAAAAACCGGTCTTGCGTAGCGCAGCCCGTAATTCGTCCAAGTTGGAATGCGTGTCATCCAATCGTTCGACGTTAAGCGCCAATAGTTTTGGCGCCGCGTCGCCCAAGTCCGCCAGTCTCGACTGCAACTCGTGTAATTCTGTCAGGCAGGGTTGGCACCAGCTGGCCCAAAAGATCAACAACAGCGGCTTATCCCAGGCCGCAGAAAGTATTACTTCATCGCCTTCCCAACTCTCGTAGCGAATCTCCTCAATCACAGGCGGTGCACTCATTCGTAGTGGCGTGTGTTGGCGTAAAGGTGACGGAAGAAGAGTCGATGGCGTCAACGTCACGTCGCGAGCAGATGCAACGCCTTCGGCCGCGTGTGCCGATAATCGCCCCGTGCCCTGTCGTAACACATACCGCTTGCCGGGCTGCAGACCCTCGAACGCTTCAGGATTTTTCGTTCCAGGCCAACGCACGGCTAGACTCGTAACCGTTTGCTTGTTGGGAACAGCAACGTGTATCCACTTGGACGACTGAGTTAAGAATCCGTCGCCGGCATACAGAGTTTGCGCCCTTTGGGACGTTTGCCCAATGTTCATCCGTCACGGTTATCATAACTCGGGCCCCAATCGCGTCGCGTGAACTGCCAAGTTTGGGCGAGCCCACCAATCGAATCGCGATCGATGCGCCCGACTGAGGCATATCGTTGCGGAGAAAACGTATACGTGGCCCGGTTCGATTTGCAACCCATAAATCGAGATCTCCGTCGTGGTCCCAATCGACAACGGCGACCGCCCGGGAGTCATCAATATGGTCAAGCCCGATGGCGGACGAGACGTCGGCGAACCGGCCCGATCGCGTATTCAGGAAACAACAATTGCGCTCGCGGCCACTAAATGGCTGACCCTCTTGAATGGCTTGGGCGAGCTGATCCCAGGCATCCAAATAGGATTGGTTTGGATCACGCTCGCCATCCGTGGGCGACTGCGACACGACCTGTCGCCAAAAGAAGCTTCATAAGTCTTTGGAATCGCCTTGCGTAATAAAACCATTCGCGACGACCAAGTCTTGCCACCCATCGCCATTCAAATCCGCAAATCGTGCCCCCCAAGCCCAACGACCAAGAACAACCTTGGCTTCCTCGCTAACATCGCGAAACGTTCCGTCGCCGACGTTTTTGAAAAGCGTGTTGCCTCGCGCGTGCCGTTGAAGCGTCGCACGCGTCTCGGGGCGAGCCGACGGGTGAAACCGATCTTGGAAGGAGATTCGGTTGCCAGCCGAGGAAAACATGTTGCTGACATACAAGTCGACGAAACCGTCGTTGTTGTAGTCTCCCCAACACGCCGACATACCTGCCGCGATATCCTCGACCCCCAGTTGCTCTGCGATGTCGACAAAATGTCCTGAATCATTGCGAAACAGATTATTGCGACCGAAATCATTGGCGACGTACAGGTCGAGGTCGCCATCGTCGTCATAGTCTTCCCCAGCAGACGCATAGCTGAAACGACGATTGTTCACGTCCAAACCGACCTGTTTTGTCACATAACTGAAATACCAGGCCTTTGCATTGTGGGGTGGGACGTCACTGCGCGGCGTGATGTCATTGCGCAATAGGACATTACGTCCACCGTTGTTTGCATCGTGATACGGTACGGGTCTGCCAAATACGATATGCTGGTTGATGTTCGCGCGTCGCTCGTAGCAACAGATGTAGATATCCAGATCGCCGTCGGCGTCATAGTCGGCAGCCGATAATGAGTAGGGCAACGCTGCGGGTAAGATCTTTTCGGCGCGGACCGTAAATCGTGCTTGGCCGTCATTTGCCAAAATCAGCACGCCATCGTCCAAACCCACGACGGCATCTTGATCGCCGTCATTGTCCAAGTCCACGAACAGCGCGCTATGGGAGACGTCTAACCAGTCCAAGCCGGCTGCCGCTGAATGATCGAAACACGTGCCGTCCGGCCGTTGCAAATACAACCGGTTTGGTAGTCCACCGGGCTGGCAACAGTACAAATCATCCAGCCCATCACCGTTCACGTCGGCGACCGCCAGTCCCTGCCATCCACCGATATCCATTCCAAGGCGACGGTCGATTGTTCCCAACCAATGATCAACGCCTGGCAACAATTGCTGACGAAACGTTGAATTGGCCATAATCGCTTCGGTGCAATCGGCAAACATCGGGCCACCGGCCGTTACTTCTTCGTAATCCAAAACGGTCAGCGTGGCTAAACGTGGACTGTCCGATTTGGCTCGCTCCCCAAGGCACCGCCAGGTTGTGTTGATCTGGAACGTCCCGTCATCGCACAATCCCCAGACGTGGACATAGGATAAGGACTGGGCTACCTCCCTGTCCTTGGCGTTCACAACCTTTTCGCTTGCACGAAAGACTTTCACTTTGCTATGAACCTCGCGCGGCGATTTAACGCCGGACAGCAAATGTTTAAGGCTGCCAGCTAAGTCGCTGCCGAAGGATTCGCCGGCAACGCGGTTCATTCGACGAACAGTGACTGCTGGAGTTTCATAGATAATTTCCAAATCAGATGGCCGTAACGCGTTGCAGGCAAACGAATCGGATGTTAGCGAATCCAAATCAGATCACTGTGGCTCGGCGTGGCCAGGCAAGCACTGCAAAAGTGCATTGAGACGATCACCAACCTTCACAGAAAACATTTCGCTCTGCCAGTCATTTTCGGCCGTGTCGCCGAGCGTGTTCGAAGTGACGGTTCCCGAGACGACAGGTGGGAGCGCTGCGGACGGACGTCCAGCCGTGTCATCGCCCATGGTAGGAGTGCCGTCGGACGGAGGCGGTGGCGCCCAGTCCGTCTTTGTACCGACGTCCGCCGCTGGAGGTTTTGTCTTTCGTTGCCCGTCCCGACAGCCAAAGAGGGGACACAGCAACAAGACCGTCAAGAATATGGGCAAGGATAAGTTGTAGTGATTCACCGCCATCACTCGAAGATGGTATAAATGTTTCTGTATAAGGTTCACGTGCTCTGCCGATGCGAGCGAGCAGCGAGATTTTAGCTAGAAGTATAAGAGGGGAATGATTGCGATGAAATGACAACGATTGAAAACACTGGCTGCCTCGCTGGGCGCGGTGATTGCCTTGCTCTGTGCTTCCCCCGTTGATGCGCAGGATTTCGAGCCAGAGGTATTCTTAAGGAGCTACCCGAACGCGAGCATCACGGTCGACGGTGACACCAGCGATTGGAATCTGGACCAGTTCGGAACTTTTGTTGACGGGGGTGTGGCGGCCGAAGGTGACGAATTCGAATGGGATCGGACTGGGGGCACGGGCGACATCGCTCGTATGGGTTGGGATGACGCTGGAGAAAATGTGTACTACGGTGCCAAGTGGACGGCCACTCCAGTACCGGACGATCGGGTGGACAACTCAGTCAAAATCTATGCCAGAGATAATGCGACTCATCAGTACTTCCTGGCAGATATTGTTGACGACGAACTCAATTTTTCGGATGAGGCTGCTTGGGCGAACGACTCCGTTGAGTTTTACTTCGACCCGGGCAATGAACGTTTAGATGAACAAACACCCCAGGGTTAATGGGATCCGAATGTGCAGTTGGTGATCGATGCGGGCAACCAGGTGCAGGCATGGATGACCCCCGATGATTACGGAGCGGAGATCGAAGCAGGCGTCGAATCGGCCGTCACGCTTACCGACACGGGATGGTTGCTCGAAGTCGGGATCGACAAGAGTGTATTCTCTACACCCATTCCGGCTGTTCTAGGGCCGGCCAACGACCCGGCAGGAAATAATTGGGGCATTGACTTCAGCTACCGTGACAACGACGACGGTGACCCTGATGAAGAAACTAGAAACGGTCTCACTGAACTTTCGACCAATTATGTCTGGGCAGATCCAGAGCCCGTACCCGCGTTCCCGACCAAGATCCCAAGCCATTGGGGGCAAATGATCGCTGGCGAGCCGTCCGATCCGACCATTCGCTTGGACGATGGTTCGTTGACTGATGCAACGGAACGTGCGAACTACGTACATGAGGTTCTCGGCACCTGGATCGGCGACTCCAATTTAGACGGCGAGTTCAATTCGACCGACTTCGTCGTTGTCTTTACGGCCGGCGAATACGAAGACGAGCTCGCTGACAACTCGATTTGGGCCACCGGCGACTGGAATGGTGACAGCGAATTCAACTCCAGTGACTTCGTGGCGGCTTTTTCTGACGGTGGCTATGAAAGAGGGGCGATCGCTGTTGCTGCCGTTCCGGAGCCAGTTTCCGGCGCTATGTTGTTGTCCGCACTGGTCTGTTTGCTGCCGTTGCGGCGGTTGCGACGTTAGGCGGTTGGGCGGCTCGTCATGATGTCCGTCGCAACGTCGTTGTTGGATGCCACAACCTCGATGTTCTGTCGGGCTGGACGACGCCACGAATCGCGACGTCTATCGGAAATCAGCTCGTGCGATTGTTCATCCGAATCGGATCAGGTCGTTGAAAGAATTGAGCATTCAGCAGACAAAAACATCTGCAGAAGGTTTTGCGCGAAGAAAAAGTACTTTGCGACCTACAAGATCACGAATGGATGCGGGGACGAGTCCGCTGTCCGACGAGCATGATGCATTCATTTTAGATGTTAGTCGCAACGCTCCCGAGCGCGGATAGTCGGATCAATTTCGAGTGATTCCGCTGGCTCTCTGCGGCGATTCCGGAAAGGAAGAGTTCTACCACAACCTGTCCCTTGCATCGCGGGCCGCAAGTGGCAGGCTGCGGTTTTCCATTTGGATCGATTTCGAGTTTGCCGAATGTCCTGCTGGATTGTATTTTGCTCGAGCCTTGCTGCTCCAGCTCCTTTTCAATTGCTTGCGCAGTGGCGCGGTCATCGGCTTGCCGTAACAAGACCGCGAGCAGACCTGTGCCCAGGTTGTAGGGGACATCCGAGGCAGTATTTCCTGTTGAGATTGCCAGCTACAACTCCTTGACCGCGGGTTTTTGATGCGCAGCTTTCAGATGGCGTAACCCGCGGCTACCTTCAACACGGGCCGTGAAGTCACTAACGCGTTCGTAACGTTTCCAACGCTTTCAATTCGGTCAAATCGTTAGAGACAGCCGTTTGTGGAAACCGACATTTGTCCTGCCTGAGACAACAAAGGCAGCTACATGTGGGGATAAGGTTTTTCTATTCTTAACCCGAACAGCGACTGCGCGCTATTACCAGAACCAGCTACCGCGACGCGCCGTAAGCCGTTTTATGATTGTTTCTTTCGTCGCTGAAGTCCGATCACTCCTTGATCACACCTTCGTCCATGAGCGCGAACAGCGTTAGATTGCAACCGATTGTTTCGCCGATGTAAACGGTGCCGTGACCGTTCATGTTATCCCATTGCCACTCGAATCCCTCACTGGCGCCTCCGTGGAACCGGTAGTCATAAGGACAGTTGTGCTGCATGTATGTCTGCCAGACAAGGTAGGCGATTGCGCTGTCGAGATATGCCTTGTCTTTTGTCACTGTCCACGCCAGATACTGGGCATAGCACTCCTCGGGTCGGTTCCAGAGCAGTTGGCCGTAACCCTCGTCCATGACGCCTTGCGTAAAGCCGCCCGTGCTGCGGGCATCTCTGCCTCGCCAGTAAGCCTTCTGTTGATAGAAACCGATGTGTGTATCCAGGCGCGACTGAAGCAGCATGTGCCAATTCGCGCTCCAACGTACGGCATCAAGCGCCGGCGGGTAGTTCGTGGCACGGTACAGAATCGCAAAGCCCCACGTCGCATATGCCGCCGATGACGACGAGATGTTCCCGGGCGCGTCCCACTCTCCTCCGTACATCTTCCACTGTTTCCCGTTCAGCCAGTGACGCATCGTATAGTCTGCGCAGGAGATTGCTGCCGCACGATAGCGCTCGTCCTGCGTGATCTCATAAAGACGGGACCACAACATGATAGCGCATGAGTTCGTCGCAAGATTAGCGGGATACGTAGGCCTACCGCCAACATGAATCCGCCCTGCGATGAGATTGCCGTCGTCCTGCTGGATCCTGAGCAGAAACTCGGCAGCTCGGGTTGCCATGTCCAGTAGTTGTCTGTCCTTCGTGTCTTCGAACAGGTCGCAAAGCAGCGTGGCGATCTTGCCTGTTTGAGCGACCCAGATGTCGGACGTGGTGCGAATATGCCCACCTTTTTCGCCTGTTGGCTTGGCATTTCGCAGTTTGTCATACTCCTCGGGGCTTCGTGGGCGGAACATCCAGAACGCCCCGTCGCAGACAGTCGTGGAGTCGTTTACCTGCCACATTTCCTGTTTGATGCCGTTGATCAGCTTGCCTGACCTCTCGAGCGCCCACGCGTTCTGGTAACTCTGCCCGTACCTGCGCATTGCGATTGCCATCCACAGGTCCCAGTTTCCGCCCCAGTCGAGCGACTGGCGGTTTCTCTGGATGTGGACCTTGTCCGGATCGAATCCTTGGTACCAGCCGAGCTCGTAGTGGCCCCAGTCACCATGGTCCTCGAACAGGCCGGGTACGTTCTTTGCTCCCTCCATCTGCAGGTCCATGAATTTTTTCCACCCATACCGCGGCGCCAGTTTCTCGGCCGGCTGAATCCGATCCAGATAACTTAATGCCTTCGTGTCGAACAGGTGGCCAGGGCGCATTACGAGGTTATGTTCCAGGACATAGTGGTCGAAATTGCGCGTGTTGATCCAGCCGTCGCGTTGTAGCACGTGTGGCGCACGATGAAATGCGTAGTATCTGGCGTCAGCAGTCGGTGTATGGAAGCCGGCCTGATCGCTAATGAACTCTTTGTCACTGGTCATTCGCACGATCCCGCCTCCCCCTCGGCCGCCGTCCCAGCCGTCGCTGCGCGTGACCACGATCAAAAACGAGGCGTCCCCGACGCGCCAGCCGGTGTGCGTTACCGTATGGGCCACCCATTCGTAGAAGTCTTTCGAAACGTTCTGGGCTTCGAATCCTCGCTGATAGCGCACCTGTGTGGAGACCTTAGGCGGCGCTTGGAACTTTACCTTCTCGTGGACGTGATAGTCCCCCCGGTGAATTGTGTAGGTACTGGTCACTGGCCAATGCCGACCCTGGTCGTCGGTGATCTCGCACGACCACTGGATCGCAATCTTTCTTGAACTGTTCGCCAAAACCGTTGGGCCGGTGGTAGGGAGCCCGCTAAACTCCCTGCCCCAAAGGTTGGCCCGAACTCGGCTGTTCTTCGGTGTCTCGCCTGCCAGCACAACGCCGTAGGCCGCATCGTTTTTCACGTCGTCCCACGCAACGGTTTGCCATTGTTCGCCGACTCTACACTGATATTCGGCGCTCCAGCCAGCCGGGGTCTGTTTCCACGCAATCTGGCAAATGCCGTTACTGAGAACCACCGAATCAGTTTGCGTGTCCAGGCTACAGACGGACTGGCCGCCGGCAACGGCCGCACCACTGGTCAGCGCAAACGCCACGATCATATAAGCCGCCGTCGTACTGGTAGCTTGCTGCATTGAACGTTTCATTTCTGATCTTCCTTCCTCAACATTGTGTTCCATCAACGGACGGCAGAGACACGCGAGCGGTTGACAGTGTAGACACAACCGCTATTCTCGTCACAAAATCAACAAGGCGTCAATCGTGCATTGCGTCAAATGGAATTAGTAATTGCGACTGGATTTTGTGTTGCCGCCACTGAATTGCGGGAGGGATTACCATCAGGTAGTCTCGCGTAAAGCGAGAACTTAGCAACAGGATAATCTGGGTCGCAAGATCTGGCAGTCCTGCTGTCCAACTGAATAACATCTGGCAGAATAAGGCGCTGAATAGATGATCCGAGACATTGGCTTGGCAGTCGTCCTGTTGTCCTGGACCGTCGGTGCCGCTTCTGCTGAGACACTTATCGAGAATCAAAGCATTCGAGTCTGCTCAGTTAAGCACGGCAACTCGGTTGGCCTCCGATTTGAAGTCCTGGACGGGGCGCGGTGGCGAACCGTGTTGTCGAATCTGGCCATTGCCAAAAAAGCACCCTGGGAGAAGGCGCAACAAACACATCTCGAATCGTTGGACATCGAGACTATCGACGGTGGGAATCCCCAGTCGAACGCGGCCGTATTTACGGCGATCAAAAAGGTAAGTCACGACCATGTGATATTAATGGGCAGCCACGGTGATCGTGCAATTCAAATGTCGGTTCAACTGACAGGCCCCGATCAAGTATCCGTTCGCGTGTCGGCTTCCGCTCGACGCGGCGGCGGCGAAGTCCAGCTTAGTCACATGTGGTCGCACTACTACTTCGTACCCGATGACCGAGCGATGGGGTATGCGTTGCCGCTCGATTTTGCCTGGCTTCCGAACCTGCATAAGAACGCAGAGGATGTTTGCGGAGACCACTTTTTCCGCTCGCCTGCGGTCATCACGCAGGGACGTGGGCTGTACGCTGCCATGGTTCCAGATCTCGATGTCATGCGACGCAATCGCATCGTTCCCCATTCGTTGGATTTGCGAGATTTCGAACACCCAGCGGCTCATCCCTATGGCGTGCCACGGCTTTCCTATGGACTTTGCCCTTGGACAGCGAAGCCCCACGTGTTCACTGCCAAGGGCGATCCGGTTGCGGTCAAGAATGATCAGAAGTTGGAATTTGAGTATGACCTATTCCTCGGTTCGGCGGTTGACTCGAGCGAGATCGTCGGGCGAGTCACCAATTACCTCTGGAACGAGTACGGTCATCGTTATTTCGGCGAAGCGGGTCCGCAAGTTCTACCGTTTGAAGAATACGGAAAACGTTACGCCTACAAGCATGAACTTGTTCGCTGGGCGACCAAAACCGTGCTACCGACCGGTGACGGCTATGGGATCAACAATGAATTTCGCCGCGGAGCCAACTACCATGCTTGGGAAAACGACATGCACATGGGGTTCGGTATTTGGCATTATGGCCAAGCTTGGCAGGAAGAACGCCTGAAGCAGATTGGACGAGGCATTTTGAATCTCAATCTATCGGCTCCCCAATTGTCAGGTGCATTTCCATGTGTCTTTAACTTCGAGAGCCACCAATGGGAAGGCTCGCTCTACTGGACATCCTGGCCGGCTCATCCTACCCAAGGTTTTGATTCGCAAGCCATGGGTGTCACGGCGTGGTGGCGACTCTATTGGGCCGAAAACTTCGCCGCGTTTGCCAGTCATAAAGAACGCATCGCCGCGTCCGTCATCCGCTATGCCAATTTCTTGTCTAGCAAGCAACTCGATTCTGGAGCGATCCCCACTTATTACGATGAAAACGGTGACGCTGTCCCTCAGTTGCGTGAGTCGGCTACTACGGCAATCTCCGGCGCAGTGCTTGCCAAAGCGGCCATGCTTTCACAAAGCGACAGCTTGAAAAAAGCGGCTGTCAAGGCAGGTGAATACATGGCGCGGGAAATTCTGCCTACGACGCGTTTCCAAGACTTCGAAGTCTTTTATTCTTGTAGTCCGAAAGCCCTTCATTGGGTCGATCCGGTTAACGGCATTCCACCGATCAACAATCTGGCCGTTCAATGGGCCGCCGACCAGTTCTTGGCGCTTTACCAGTTGACGAGTGACGAGCGTTGGCTGAAGCATGGCGAGTACTCGCTTGGGATTCTTTCCCTGTTCCAGCAAGTTTGGGATCCACCGTTTTACAACGTCCATCTTTATGGCGGATTTGGCGTGATGAATACTGACGGGGAATGGAACGACGGACGGCAGTCACGATTTGTACCCACGTATGCCGACTACTACTTGGCAACTGGTAAGACCGAATACTTGGAAAGGGCGGTCGCTGCTTGCCGATCGAGTTTCGCGTTGATGGATATGGCAGAGAATCACCGCAATCGAATTAATGGGATTGTTCGTCCTGAAGGAGCCGGATTGGGCTTCTCGTCGGAGAATATTTTTCACAACGGACCGCAAGATGCACGCGGTGGCTGGACGGGCTACAACTGGGGCCCGGGCGGCGGTTTGGGAGCAAGTGCCTACTTGGATCGAAAGTTTGGTACGGTGTACTTGGATGGCAGAATGAACAAAGCCGTGCCGATTGACGGTGTCAAAGCGGAGGTTGTCCGATGGACCGGAGACCAGGTGGAATTAAGTGTGAAATCGGCGCTGGCAGATCTGCCCTATCCCTATCGCGAGAAACGATTGATCCGGGTCAAGTTCCGAGACGTTCAAGCTGCCACGTTAAAGATCAACGGACGTGACCTCGGCCCGCTTTCTAGCGATGGCGAAACCGGGACGATCAACTACGAACTAGAGTGACATTCTGGGACAGTTTACTTTTTATTTCGTGTTCGACATCGCCCTAGCTACGTTCGCTAGAACATCTTGCATTGTGGGGTCGACTTTTATGTGCTGAGTCGCATCGTCGCGAATCGCAGCGTTGTCTTTGGCATTTGAAAATCGGGCTATTCAAGTCGATGTCGCGCCCTTCCATCTCCACCAGATTCGTTCCGTGGTTGAAAAGCGTGTCAGCAAGCACAGGATCGGACTTGGCGTCGAACTGTTCTTGCACGTCATCCGGAGACGCCGACAACTTCGGTTTTTCATCGATCGACGATTGTCGGCACGAATATTCGTGCCGTCGCAGGCCAGCTTAGTCGGCCTCACAATGCCAGCACAACAGGCGACAAGCACAATTTGCAGGAACGAGTCCTTCCGCCGATCGGCCTGGTCACGGCGGAAGCAGCAGAGGGTCATGTCGTCGATGGAGCTTCCTTTCGCCTGCGAGCGAAAGTCCGTAATGTGGCGGTCGCAAGGCTGACGCATCCGTCGATGCTTAGGGACGATGGATCTCCGCTTGGCTGTTGATGCGCTATGCCAACACCTGTTTGATGGATTGACCCATGCCATCCTTGGTGACATAGAACGGACGTCCTTCCGTTACGTAATGATGATCGGCTGGAATTCCCAACGCTGCAAAGACCGTAGCGTGGACGTCGATCAGGCTAACCGGGTTCTCGGTCGGCAACATGGGATGTCGGTCGGCCGTTTTGCCGAAGACCGTTCCTCCCCGAATCCCTGCCCCGAAGAGGACCGCGGTATGATTCGTGCTGAAGTGACCGTGGAGGCCGTACATCTTTTGATTCTCAATGACAACGTCTGATCCGTCATGTGTTTCGGTCGCTCCGATGGGTTCCGAACCGGCGAGACCGGTCGCGTTTTTTGCCGGAGCGGATTGGATGGTGCGACCGAACTCGGACTCGATGCAGACTAACGTCTCGTCCAGCAAGCCCCGCTGCTCGAGGTCGCGGATCAGCTGAGCGATTGGGCCGTCGATTTGGCGTTTCATCTCAACCATGCGTTGGCCACCGAAATCATGCATGTCGAATCCGCGGAACGCGTCGTAGGACATCTCGACCTGCACGAATCGGGAACCGGATTCGATCAGCCGCCGAGCAAGTAGCAAACCATATCCGAAGTGATTGCCGTAGAAATAGTTTTTATCTAATAATTCATCCCGCTGAATCTTCGGACGGTAGGCGGCCAACGTTTCCGCTGGCTCGTCCTTTAGGAAATCGAACGCCTTCTTAATTGGCGAGTCCATCATCGCGCGGGCGTCATCGATCGTTTTCATATACTTGGCTGCTGCATCATCAGCGTTTACGCCGGCCAACGCTGTCGTCCTGCGTAACAGCTCTAGTCGACGGTCGAGTCGACGCTGCGACATCCCCGCCAATCGATTCAGCGTCGCGAGCCCTTGACGAGGATCGGGCACTCGAAATGGAGCATATCGCGAACCGTAAAAACCAGGACCCGTAAACTCGAGTGCCTTCTGTTTGTCCAGGTTGTTTGCCGACTCGATTTCGCGGCCAATGTAAATGTAGGAGGGCACATTGGGTGCACGAGGGCCCAACGAACGGGCGACAATCGAACCGATGCTGGGCGGTTTCAAGCCGACCGGCTCGAGGTAACCCGTCAAAGTGTAAAACTGAGCCTTGACGTGCGAGGCACCAAATCTCGCCTCGTTATTGAGTGATCGAATCAATGCCGCATGGTGCATCACACTAGCGACGTTCTCCAGGCCCGCGCCAACTCGCATGCCATCTGCTGATGTCGCGATCGATGGACAAGTCGCCAAAACCTGGTCGCCGCGCATGCCTTGTTCGAAGGGTGTGTACTGCTTTGGGTCCCATGTATCTTGTTGCGCGACCCCGCCTGGCAAGTAAATCATGATCATCGCTTGCGCCCGGCCAGAGTTCAGCGCCGGTTCAGCAGCTGCGCCTGGTTTCGACCGCCCGATAACACCGTTAAGCCCGAGGCCAGCCGCGAGTGAGGCCTTGATAGATTCGCGTCGATTGAGTTGAGATGACATCGGACGGTACTTGTATGCCTTGTCACGTCTAGTAGATGTACTGAAACATTGGACTCGTCACTAACACCCAAAACAGGTCAACGATTGGTTCACTGGTCACATTCGAGTTTTCGCCCACCGCTTCCTCGTCGACCGTCTGCCCATAACCATTGTCCTGCAGATACTCCTTGAAATGTGCGACTTCACGAGCGGATGCGGAACGGGTAAGTGTTAGACGGTACAAGTGCTCCGCGATCTTTTCCGCTTTGACTCGTCGCTGATAAAGGGCTAATAACGTTGTCGCATCTCGTGGTTCAGCGATGGATTCCACGATTCGATTCAGGCTGTTGCCGATTTGTGGACTCGATGTGGCTTGAATCGGAATTCCCAAATCCGCCGCGGTCTGCCCTGTCCCGATATCTTCGAACGCGATCGTGTGCCCTGGATTTGATCGTAAGGAAAAACTGTCTTGACTCAACTCTAGTTGGCCAGGGGAAGGCTTGTCAGAAGACTCCTTGAGGACTTCGTTGACACGCGTCATCACGTCAGCCAGCGTGACAACACCGGTTAGGTCAATGTCGTGCGTCGTACCGTCGGCCTGAACGCGAATCATACCGAGCCTCACACCTTGCTGCTGCGCGCCGGATAGCTGGTCCACACGTGTGGATTCCGTTACTGGTCGCTGCACGCAGAATTGATTCAGCCGCTGGTAAGTGCTGCCATTAATCAGCTCCAGAGCCTGAATGATGGCCGTTTCGTCGGTACGAAAGGTGCTGACCTCGCCGCGCGTCGCAGCCCGGCCCAGTGCTTGCGTCAGATCATCGGATTTGCCGTGGTGCGTGCGAAACAGACGGCGATCCAACTGGTGCTCCTGGGTCGCGGCGACGGCGATGCTGTCGATCAATTGTTCCGCAGTCAATCGGCGGAGGTTGGGTGATCGAAAATATCGGGGTGCGCTACGGTCATCCAATTCAAACCGATCTGCCAGTTCAGCTCGGTAGGCCTGCTGGTACGTTTGGCTGTTGAGAATACGTCGAATTGCGTGTTTGATGTCGAACCGATGTCGCACGAAATCATCTGCCAACCATGCGAGCAACTCGGGATGGCTGGCCGCAACATTCGAGCGGTAATCATCCGCTGGCTCGTATAAACCAGTGCCGAGGAAACGTTTCCACAAACGATTGACCATCGTTTCGGAGAATCGCCGATTCAATGGGTCGGTAAGCAACTGAGCCGCAAGTGCTAGACGCTCGGAATAGATTTCAGGCACCGGCGTGTTCGCTAGATCGTGGTCGATTGGCCAACGCGTCTTGGCGACCTCACCCAGGTGCTCTTCGCAGCGAATCACCGCCAGATCGCCAGGCGAAAAATAGCCAGCAAAGCCCAGGAAACGCAACTGCGGCCATTCTTGATTCTCGAAATGATCGTGACAACTGGCACACTTCATTCCTGTGCCGAGGAAGACCTGACCTACGTCGGCGGCGGACTGCAGAATTTCTTTGTGACTCCGGTCTCGCAGGAACCCGACGTTGTATTTGACACCCAGGATGTCGATCTCGTTCGGCTTTCGATAGCCGGGCAAACCCGGGTCGATCAATTCTGCAACCATCACGTCGTACGGTTCGTTCTTCGTGAGGTTCTCGACAATCCAAGGTTGGTAGTTTCCTCGCGTTAAGACACCACCGAACGTGTCAGAGTTAGCGCTGGCTAAAGCGTCTTCCCACCATGACGTGTAGTGAGCAGCGTAGCTGTCGTCGCGCGACAACAGGTTGTCGATCAGCTTTTCCCGCTTGTCGGGTCGTGTACTCTGTTCGAATTCGCTTAACTCGTCTACGGTTGGGATTTCGCCGATGACGTCCAGGAAAACTCGGCGAGCAAAAGTTGCATCACTGCACCGCTTCGGTTCGTTCGGCGCGCCGTTTTCTTGTGGCCATGACGACCAAATAAATCTGTCGACAGGGTGCAGATCGGACGAAGCGGTTCCTGGTAACGCCGGGGCGGGTAGCAACTTCTCGAGACGATTGTCGCGACGTGCGATAAACGTGGCTTCCCGGTTGACCGTCGGTTGTGGTTGCTCGATCGATTCTTCTGGCGTGGCAACGTCGGGTGCTGGAGATCCTGAAATGGTGGATTCTGCGAACGCGAATGCGAGGCCACATGCCGCGAGTGAAACAATGGTTCGGTGGTCCATACGATGTCCTTACTTCGGTTATTATAATCCCGTCGTTGGTCGATCGACAGTCTGTCGCAATACTGGAGGGATTTTGACGCAAAAATTGATCACCTCTTTCCTGAGTGCCCGGTGAATGCGCGGGAGAGATCGCTTGTGCCTGCCCCATCACGGGTCATGGTTGACTACAATAGTCAGGGCTTTAGCTCCATGAATGACAAAACAAAAGTCTGCCCTGGCATGGATGATCTCCAGCCCCCACAATTGTTCCTACCACCGTTTTGTTTCACTCGGGCCACCGTTTTGTTTCACTCGGGACTGACACCGGCCGTTTTCAATGCCCGACTTGAAACAAGGCGAATAAGGTGGCGAATAAGGTGGCGAATAAGGTGTCGTGCCGAAGGGCACGAGAGATCGAGCGAAACGGACGTTGAATGCCTGCTTTCCTACGAGCCGAGAACATCGTTAAACGGTACGGTGGTGTCCATGCACTGAGCGAGGTCAGCGTTTCTTTCAACCACGGCGAAGTACACGCGCTGCTGGGTGAGAATGGAGCTGGAAAAAGCACGCTTGGAAAAATCCTTGCCGGCGCGATTGTCGCCGATGGCGGACGAATTCTATTAGACGATCGCCCAGTGGTGATTGCCAATCCGCTAGACTTACAGTGATTGGCAAGATCCTACGGTCAAGAAAACGTACATTTTTTCCACGCGGTTTCGCTCGTATGTTAGAATCCGTTGCGGGGTTGCCTGCCGTTCGCGGACCCTGTGTGATAGCCCTCCCTTCACAAACGCTTAACCCAATTGACTGCTCTGAGGATGATCGGAATGCGATGTAATCTGAGACGCCAATGCCGAAATGATGCGCGGGGGCGTAGTGTAGCCGGTTTGGCTTGTTTGGCGAGTTTTTTTCTGTTTGGACTTTTTGCATCGAACGGATGGTCGGCAGAGCCCGAGGTGTTAGCAGAGCCCGAGCTGTCGGCAGCTGAGCGAGAGTTTTTTGAGGAACAGGTGCGCCCTATCCTGGTACGGCGCTGTCACGAATGCCACAGCGAAGCCTCGGACGAAATCGCGAGCGAACTTTTGTTGGACAGCCGGACAGGGTGGGGACGGGGCGGTGCGCGTGGTCCAGCAATTGTGCCGGGCGATCCGGCAAAAAGCTTGCTGATTCAAGCAGTCGGTTATGAGGACGAAGAGTTACAGATGCCGCCGGAGCGCAAGCTGCCCGAGAGAGAGATCAAAGTCCTTCATCAGTGGATTGCGCGTGGCGCTCCAGATCCACGTATCGAAACGGTCGGCGCCCACGTCAATCGCGATGAATTTGACCTCAAGCAGAGAATGGAATCTCATTGGGCATGGCGCCCGGTCCAGCGGCCTGAAGTGCCCGACGTAAACGACGCAGCGTGGGTGCGTGATCCGATCGACGCGTTTGTCCTTCGGCGTCTCGATTCGAAGGAGCTCACGCCGGCGCCCGAGACGGATCGATTGAGTTGGTACCGGCGCGTGGCGTTCGATCTAACCGGTCTTCCGCCGACACGATCGGAGCTGACAGCATTTCTAGGAGACCATCGATCTGACGCATACGAGCGGGTGGTCGACGAATTGGTTGACCGTTCCTCATTCGGTGAAACGTGGGCGCAGCATTGGCTTGATCTCGTTCGTTTTGCAGAGACGAAAGGTCACGAAGGGGACTATCCGCTACCTGATGCTTGGCGATACCGGGACTACCTGATCCGCGCGTTCAATCAGGATGTGGCCTATGACGATCTAGTACGTGAGCATGTTGCTGGAGATCTGATTCAACCGCCTCGAATCGATCCGGTTAGCAAGACGAACCAGTCGATTCAAGGGACTGGTTTTTGGTACCTGGGCGAAGCAACCCATAGTCCGGTTGACATCCGCGGTGAAGAAGCGGACCGGGTTGCTAATCAGCTTGACGTCTTTGGCAAAACATTCTTGGGATTAACGATTGCCTGCGCGCGGTGCCATGACCACAAGTTCGACGCAATATCCACCGCGGACTACTACGCGTTGGCGGGTGTCTTGCAGAGCAGCGGCTTCCAACGTGCCAATATTGCAGACCCGGCGGCAATCGTGGATGCTCAGCAACGGCTTTCACAGTTGAACGATTCGTCGACGGACTTGCTATGGGAGTCTTACCGTGACTGGACCATCCATCGTCTTAAACATTTTGACCGACAACTGTTAGAGGCGGTTGATCGAATCGAGAAGGGTTTACCAGAACCTATCAAGGACAAGCAGACGGACGCCGACACCGCGCCTCCTGATCCGGTCATCCAGTTGGCCAGGGAGCTGTTAATCGCTAAACAACAGGTGACGCATCCTCTGCATTGTTTGGCCGCAATCGCCTTGCCAGGTAACGACGATACGCAGACGGAAGATTTCTCCAAACGCGTCAACGATCTGCTTGAGGCGCAACGTCAACACGCGGATCAATTGAATGATGCGAGGAAAAGCGAAACTGTGCTCACGACTCGTCGTGAAGGTGAATTGAATCGGATTCCGACACGAGCGGCCTATGATGCGAGGCAGCATAGTATTGTCGATTTCACCGGGGATGTGGATGCGCGAGAGCCGGAGCGATGGCTGACGAGTGGCATCCGCTTTGGCGCGGGACCTGTGCAGCACGGCAGTCTCTTACTGACCGGCAATCCGTCGAAACCGATCCACATGATTCTGCCGCGACGCGCTGCGATCGACCAACATGCTAGTGCTCGTCTGACCGGCCTATTCCGAACAAAGACATTTGAAGTGACCGGCGACACTCTTTGGTATCGATTCCGGGGAAAGGCCACCGTGTTTCTGGCCGTCGATTCACATCGGACTGTATTCGGTCCCTTGCATGCTGTCGTTCAACAGACGATCAATTCTCCCAACAAAGATGCGTGGTTTGGCCACCGCGTTGACGATTACCTTGGCCACCGCGTACACGTCGAATTCGTACCGCAGAGTGAATTTGCGTTGTACGAGGTCCGCTTTGGCGAACAGAAACCTACAGCAGAATGGCAGCCGAATAGGCACTTGGTTGATTCAATCAAGCAGCAGGCACCGTCACGTGTTGCAGATGTGGCCCAGGCGGTTGTCGTTGCTTTTCAAAAGTCCCTTGGTACCGTCCAGGGAAAGTCAGGTATGCCTCCGTCTTCTGATTCCATCGCGTTGGTGAATTGGTTGCTGACACATGACAACTTGTTGCCCGCGCTGGCAGATGAATCGAGCAACAGTTACCGCCAAGCTACCGCAGCTTACATGGCAGCTCGGCAGCAGATCGAATCAGGAATTCCCGAACCAGTTTGGGCGATCGCCGTGCTGGACGGGAGTGACGAAGACGAACGCATCCACCTTCGAGGTAGCCATCGCCGTCTGGCGGACGAAACAACACCGCGTGGACTGTTGACGGCTCTGGGTGGCCCGGTGAACGAGGCGAATGGCAGTGGACGTGGCATCTTGGCAGACCGATTGGTGGATGAATCAAATCCGTTAACTGCACGAGTTGCCGTCAACCGTATCTGGCAACATCTGTTTGGCGACGGCCTGGTTGCGTCGGCCGATAATTTTGGTGTGTTGGGAACGCCACCAACGCATCCAGAACTCCTTGATTATCTGTCGGCTGAGTTTGTGGCGGATGGTTGGAACGTCAAACGGCTGATTCGCCGGCTTGTGTTGTCCAACACGTATCGGATGAGCAGTCAACCGTCGGCAGAGGCCCTGGCGTTGGATCCCACCAACCGATTGCTGCATTCGTCGCGCGTACGTCGCTTAACCGCCGAGAAGATCCGTGACTCGATCCTGGCCGTTGGTGGTGAATTGAAGCAGCATCAGTACGGAGCGAGTACACCCATTCATATCACGGAATTCATGCGGCATAATCGCAGTCCGGGCGGGAGCGGGCCGATGGATGGTGATGCGCGTCGAAGCATCTACGTGGAAGTTCGCCGAAATGCGCCGAGCCACTTTTTTAGTGCGTTCGACAAGCCGGTAGCATTTACAACGGTGGGAAAGCGTGCGACAAGTAACTCGGCCGCACAAGCATTGATCTTGTTGAATGATCCCCTGGTGTTTGATCAGGCATCAAAATGGGCAGCGCGGCTTGTCGGGGAGTTTGACACGACCCAGCCGGCGGTTGTGGAAGCGTTTTGGCAGGCCTTTGGACGCCCGCCTACTGAACGTGAACGTCAGCGAGTTGTCGCGTACCTTAATCAACGATTGGGCTCCGATCCGGATCAAGAGAGCCGAAGGCAAGCATGGACGGAAGTCTGTCGCACGTTGTACAACATTAAAGAATTTATCTTCCTTCCCTAACGAGAATTGGTGCCATGCACTGTCGACGATTCATGCCGTCTCCGATTTCCCGCCGCAGTTGGCTCAAACAAACTGCCAGTGGTTTTGGTTCGGTGGCGCTCGCTGCGCTCATGTCGAATGACCGCAGCGCACTTGCCAATCCGATTCGTGATACATTGCATCATCAGCCAACGGCGCGAAATATCATCTTTCTTTACATGGATGGCGGTGTCTCCCAGGTCGATTCGTTCGACCCCAAACCGATCCTAAACGAGCGACACGGCCAGCCGTTTGCGGCGCGGATTGCACCCACTCAGTTCAACAACATTGGCACAACGTTTGGCTGCCCGTGGAAGTTTCATCAGTACGGCGAAGCCGGGCATTGGGTCAGCGATCTCTTTCCGCATGTCGCACGGTGTGCCGATAAACTGGCGATTGTGCGAAGCATGACCAGTGAATTCTCCGAACACAATGCTGCCAACTATTTCTTGCATACAGGATTGGGACAGGCTGGATGGCCGAGCATGGGTGCGTGGCTCAGTTATGGTTTAGGCAGTGAGTGTGACAATTTGCCGAGTTTTGCGGTGATCAACGGGGGACTGATCCCCAGCGGCGGTATGGATAACTTTGCGTCTGGATTCTTGCCAGCCGTTCATGAGGGAACGCTGTTCAAACCACAGAAATTGCCGATCGCCAACCTCTCACCGGCGGCCAACCTGAATGGGTCCGCGGTCGATCAGGAAACGCAGCGCGATCTCACGCGTGATTTAGACGGTTTTGTCAGCGATCGGCTCGGTCGGCCCGATGCGATTGAAAGCGCGATCAAGAACTACGAGCTTGCCTATCGGATGCAGCGGGCTGTTCCGGAAGTTGCCAACCTAGACAACGAGCCCGAGCACATTCATCAGCTCTACGGTATGAAGGCTGAATTTGAACCCACTCAGGTATTTGGACGCGAATGTTTGCTTGCCCGTAGAATGGTCGAGCGCGGCGTACGATTCATTGAGCTGACGTGTCCACGCGTCAATGGCAATGACCGCTGGGACGCTCATGGCAATCTTCTTAAGAATCATGGCGAAAACTCTCGCGCTGTCGACCAACCAATCGCCGGGTTGCTTACCGACTTGGAACAGCGAGGCATGCTAGAGGAGACGCTGGTCGTTTGGGCGGGCGAGTTTGGACGCACACCCTTTGCGCAGGGAAGTGATGGCCGAGATCACAATCCGTTCGGATTTACGATCTGGTTGGCCGGTGGTGGAATTCGCGGCGGAGCTGTTTACGGTGCAACCGATGAATTCGGCTACCGTGTCGTCGAAGGGAAACTAACAATCCACGACTTGCATGCGACGATGTTGCATGTCTTGGGCGTCGACCACACGCGATTGACATTCCGTTTTGGTGGACGAGATATGCGGTTAACCGATGTCCACGGAAACGTCGTGCAAGACATTCTGGCCTAACGCAATCGCCTTTTCTTTAAGCACATTCGTCATGCCAAGATGGTCCTGGATGGATCGTACGCAGATCGGCGGCTCACTTGTATCAACCGCCACGCGTTAGAGATTGACGAGCTTCGGACCTTAGTTCTGGCAGCGCGTTCAAAGTGCTTTGTCGTGATCCTTGAGATGGCTTGTCGCGAACCGGAACTTGGCCGCAAGGATTGCATTGCAATCGCTTGCTAAAACTGCAGAATTCGAAAATGCATTTAGCGCTACCAGCGTTTTTCGGCTGGACGCTATCGCAAGCCGCCGATGTGCCTTCGCTGTTTAATTTGTAATTCTTAAATCGCGATGAAAACGTGAGCTGTCCCCTAACAGGAACCTCGTCCGCTTTAAACTGCACTGACGCGCCTTAATTCTTGGCGATTGCTCCCTGCGACTATAATACGCCCTCTATCATAACGAGGGTCGATTGATGTCTAACATCGGTTCAGTGTCGAGCGATTGAGCCGATAATTTGCGCTGGCTCCGGCTGCCATGCTCGGAGACAACCGTCATGCGGGTATAGGGAGTGTGTGACGTTGCCACGAGGCCGGTCAAATCGTCGTGGATTCCGCACTGGCTCATTGTTTGCAGCCTTTCTAGAAACTGCAAATTGTAAGCTTGCTCGGGTGACGGATGTTTTTGCCAGGGACAGCTTTTTCAGCAATATTTCCGCTTTCCCGAAAGTGCTGGTTCAATCACATTTTGTCTCAACGATCTTTTTGTCGGAATTTAGATATCCTGCCGTGGGCGATTCGTTCCCCGATCGTTGTCGCGTGTGAGGAAAAGCCGGTAATCGAGCCCAATCTCTCAATAGTTTCTGTTAAACTAAGGCAATAATTAGCCGCTCGTTCTACCAGTTTGGAGACCCGATCAGTGCTAAAGGTAGAGAGTCGATTGAAACACCGAATGACCGATTCCTGTGAATTGAAACGGGTTAGGAGTCATCTTTTCGGGGGACTGGTCCTTGTCAGCGGACTGGTATTGTTACTGTTTGATACTACCGGTCACGCGGACGAATTCGAAGCGGTGTCACTGTTTGATGGCAAGACACTCGAAAACTGGGACGGCGATCCAAGATTCTGGCAGGTAGAGAATAATGCGATCACCGGGACGACAACCGCGGATAAGGCACTGTCACGCAGCACGTATTTGATTTGGCGCGGCAAGGCCTTTGATGATTTCAAGATGACCTTCGAATATCGCATCATCGGCGGCAACAGCGGTGTTCATTTTCGCAGTCGAGAAGTCTCGAAATGGCAGGCCGAAGGTTATCAAGCTGATATCTCCGATTGGGAAGACTACACAGGGGTGTTTTATGCAAGCCATCGGGCCCAATTGGCTTTTCGCGGTGAAAGTGTTGCCATCGATGAAGACGGCACCAAGAACGTGACAAAATTTGGCGATCACGATGATTTGCGGAAGCATATCAAAGAAAAAGAATGGAATCGCTACACGGCAATTGCCAAAGGATCTCACATCATGCTTTTGGTGAACGGTGTCATGATGTCGCAGGGATTCGATCGTGACCGGGAGCATGCGACCCGCAAGGGAATCATCGCGATTCAATTGCACGATGGGCCTCCGATGAAAATCCAGATTCGAAATATTATTCTACAGCAACTCTGAACGAGTCGATAGTCATGACCGTCCGATGGCCTTCTTCACTGTTGTTGGCATTTTTTTTGGGGTGGGGGATCACGTGTAGCGCTCAGGAGCCCCGTGAACAGCGCGACGATACTGCGCTCGTGCGACCGCTGGCCAAGTCGCCGTTTGGCCATCCGCCGTTTGAGGATCGGTTCGCAGTCCGTTCGCCAGATCAGACGATTGTATTCTTAGGCGGGACTTCGACTGTCGATCGCCAAACGCATGGGTATCTCGAAACGCTATTATCACTTTCGTATGCCGATCGTTCACTCCGATTCCGCAATCTTGGATGGGAAGCGGACACGGTTTTTCGACAACAGCGTCCTCGCTTTTTCTATACGACGGAACGATTTGAACGGGGCGTCAAGGATCAGCGACCGCTGGTGCCGGCGGACATCGTCTTTCTTGAGTTTGGGCAGATTGAGTCACTGGACGGTCTGCAGCGACTCGACGAATTTCAGGCAGCCTATGCGCGGATTATCGAGGAAGTCAAAGCGCGAACCGCACAAGTGGTGATCGTGTCGCCGGCTCCATTCCTGCCGATCGGGCCAGCAGCCCAGATGGCTGTCCGTCGAAATCAAGTCTTAGCTGCCTATGCCCAGCGCATTCGTCAATTGGCGGAGCGTTTTGATTGTCTGCTAGTCGATCAATTTAGTGAGTTTGTATCGGTCGACGCGACCGACGCTCAGAAGCTGAGTTCGACAGGAATCAGGTGGACGTCCTATGGACAGTGGATGTCCGCCCTCTATATTACCCGCCAGCTAAGTGCGACCTCACGACTAGCGACCGGATTCGACGTTGTTCAGCAGCGGTTTGACAATGAGTTGGCGGAAGTGATTCGCCGCGAAGTCCTGGCGAAAAATCGATTGTGGTTCCAACAATTTCGTCCCACCAACTGGGCTTTCCTCTACGGCAACCGTCAGGACACCGAAAGTTCCTGGGACATCGGCAAAAAGAATCGGTGGTTTCCTGGCGAGGTCGAACAGTTACCGGAGATGATCGAGCGAGCGGAGCTGCGTATTCGGTCGCTCGTTGTAGGTGATAATTCGGTCGAAGCCGAACAGGCTGGCTTCCGGCTCGCTCGGCATAATTAGCGAGCACTCCCGGCGTGTCGAAATCAGGATCGACGCTGATGCTAACCAACTGAATGTCATCACGAGACGGATGGGTGGACAACTCCTCTTGCAGCAGTGCAAGCTCATTCGTTTGTGTCGGGCAGGTCAGCGGACAGCGTGTAAAAATAAAGGTGGCAACCCACACTTTTCCGTTCAACTGCTCGAATCCATATCTTTCACCATTCTCAGTCGTCAGCGTGAATGTCGGCACGGTAGATAAGACGCGTGCTGATTCTGACGGCTTCAATTTCTGAGCCTGTGGAGTTGTCGAATTCAATTCAGACGGCGACTCATCCTGACTACAGCTTCCTAAGAGCAGGAGGGCCAAGCCGCACACAACTTGAAGTTGTCGAGGCCGGAGTGATTGCATGTTACCTATCCCTCGTTGTAACTCGTTTGAACGACACCATAAGGGCGTTGTCGTTCGCAACGCGAGTATCCCGTCTCGTCTCACTTAAAAACTCGTAAGCGTTTGTTTGAAAGAAATAGTGACGCAGACTGCGATCATAACTCTCTCTGGCTATTATCGCTACTTTCATCTCGGCAAAAGAACGAATCGAGCTTCCTGAAGGCCTGTCTTTGCCAAAAAAATTCCTGCCAAAACCTGATGGTGCTGCAAAACTGGCTCGTGGCATAACCAGTAAGTTCACTGATCTGTATAGAATACACTGTAGGATCCTGAACGGGATCCTGAACGGGATCCGACCGCTACCGATTGCAAGGCGTCGTTACGAAAGCTGGCCGGTGATCGATTAAAACGATGCAGAGCGGTGGTGGGCCGCGCGGGGGTCGTTTCGTAACCGCTTTGCCCTTGATCGACTACCATAAGGGTCAAATCAGTACGGCGCGCCGCGTACCAAAATCAAAGCTCAGCTCAGTCGATGCGTGATGATACAGATAGTTGGAAATTCGAAATATTTATGTTTTCAGGTGGGTTGCTCCCCGTCGCCTTGATGCTCACCTTATTGTCTGCTGGGGCGCGGGCCGCCGAGGAAACCTGGTGGCATTTTTGTGGGTCGAACGGTAACGGGTACACGACGGAAAAAAGTCTGCCGCTCGACTGGAATGGGTCCCAAAATGTGGTCTGGAAAACGGCGATACATGACCGTGGATGGTCATCACCGGTCATTGGGAGTAATCAAATTTGGCTGACGACAAGCACGAGAGATGGACAGCGGATTTTTGCCATTTGCGTCAACAAAGATAGTGGAAAAATCGTTTGGAAACACCGGCTTCCCCGCAAGTATTCGGCGTCACCAGTTTAAGCAGAGAATCGTATCCATCTGTTCAACGAAGACGCAACAACAACCGTGATCCGCCCCGAAAGAAAGCTGAACATCGTCGCCACCAATGAATTTGCCAATCAGCGCCTTTTTGCCACTCCAGCTGTGGACGGCGATGCATGGGGTATTCGCACGGAAAACGGTCTGTACCGAATTGAGAATGGTGCAAACCTATGGAAGAAATTCGGGAATAACGACGCACCTGCTCGGACTCACCGCAGATTCAACGACTGAGCATTCGGGTTCGAGTTGCGCGCCAAGAGGCGACAAGATCATGACTTGCCGAGACGATGTGCGTAGCTTCACTCAGTTCAATAGATTCGATCCATCAGAGAAGACTTAAGGCACGATGATCAACACTCCAGTCGAGTCCAGGCAACGAAATGAAACGAATTCAGCCGATACTCGTGTGTGTTCTTGCTGTCTGTATAGTTTCCGCAAGAACAAAGCGAATTAAGAAGGAGGAGGTAGGCAAGCGATGCAATTGGTGAAACTCGCCCTGATTCTAAATCTGCTAGGTCCCTCGCTCTATACGGAAGAGAGCTTGACACCCTATCAACATGCGGACGAAGTTCCGCAAACGGTGAGTGAGCTTTGGAAGGACTACGATGCGCGGAAGGAAGGGCTCGACATCAAGGTTATCAAAGAGTGGAAGACCGCTGGAGTTGTCACCCGTTACCTGACTTTCAAGGTTGGAACGTTTCGGGGAGCCGATGCACGGATCGCCGCCTACTACTGCTTTCCTGACAATGGCCGGAAGAACGCAGCGTTTGTCTGGAGCCATGGCGGCGGCCAGCGAGCGGAGCGGGGACGTGGGATTTATTTCGCGAAGCAGGGCTTTGCGACGATTGACATCAATTGGCTTGG
Source organism: Pirellulaceae bacterium (assembly GCA_029243025.1). Taxonomy (NCBI): domain Bacteria; kingdom Pseudomonadati; phylum Planctomycetota; class Planctomycetia; order Pirellulales; family Pirellulaceae; species Pirellulaceae bacterium. The sequence goes on from JAQWSU010000011.1 coordinate 105,871, forward strand.
CAGGCCCATGGAGCTTGGAATCGATGTGAACACCAACTGGGGAAAGGTTGATCCGACGCAAGGCCCGCGCTTTTACTCTAAAGCCTTGAGGAAAGGCTGGAAACCGAACCTTCAACCCGATGAGTGCTCCATTGACCCAGTCCCCAGCCCGCGCAATTCCAACTGGTTCCTGTTGACCGTCGCGGCCAGACGAGCCATCACTTTTCTAGAACAGCAGCCGGAAGTCGACCCGGAACGGATCGGTTGTGCTGGCTACTCAATGGGCGGCATGATTACGGCGCTGACAGCCATTGATTCACGGATCCGGGCGGTGGTTCCCTTTGTGGGTGGCTCGGGATTCAAGTATGTGGACTTCCCGGGAGGAATCACAGGGAGCAGCATTCGGCAGCACTTTCAAGATTTGGAGCTGTACAAAAAAACCATCGACGCTAGCGCATATTGGCCGCTCGTGCAATGTCCCGTGCTCTTTATTAGTTCGTCCAATGATTTTCATTCGGCGTTCGAGCGGATTTATCAATCGATGGATTTGTTGAAACATCGAGATTGGCGCGTCAGTACGAACATTCATCAGAACCACGGACCTGGACCTGAACAGTGGGTATTGTTGAATCTTTGGTTCAATCAATATCTGAAGGGCATTGAGCAGAACTTACCCGTTACACCGCCTTCGACGTTCAGCGTGGATGCCGACCGGGCTACGTTTACTGTTACTCCAGCTGATCCATCCCGTTTGGTTAGCACGGAGATCTATTTCAGTTACGACCCGAATGCGAGAACTCGGTTTTGGGGGAGAGCCGAGGCAGAGCGGGAAGGTCAAAGCTGGTCGGTAGGGTTGCCGGTCTATGCGGATCTACCAATCTATGTATTTGCCCTATGTCGATATCGTCTTCCGCATCTGGTACAGCTTGAACATGGGGAGACTTCAACGTTCGTATTGAATTCTGCCGAACATTCGATTGTTCCGGATCAAGTTAATCTGAAATCACTGGCAACATTACCAAAAACTCATGTGTTTGAGGACTTTCGGAATGGTATGCAAGACTGGTCCTCAAGAGATCAAAGAAGCATCAGGACTTATAAGTTTCAGAGTCCTGATCTTGATCGGTCGAACCACAAGAAGCTTGCTTTCACGATTGATCCCCAAGGAAAACGACTTTTGCTTCGACTGACGGCCGAAAGTCGTTTCCTGGCCAGGGCCGATAATCTTGGAGACTTTACGCTGGTTAAAACGATCGAAGGTGACGGACCGCAGCAACTCATTATCGGTACAGATGATTTCAAGAGCGTCAACGGAAAGCCTCTCGAATGGTCGAAGATCGCGACATTTCAAATCGCAATCGTTGATGAACAAAGTAAACAGAAAATCGACCTCACCTCCAAACAAGGCCATGCCGTCTTGCAGTTGATCGAATTAGTTGACTGAGAGCGGAGCAGAGGACGTCGCTTGAGCCCTCATCTGGCGGGATACCCTTTTGGCTGCTGTTGCGTGGGTGCCCTGGAAACGACCGCTTTGCTATCTCATGGTCCACTTCTGATGGAGGGTTAATTGAGTTGTTCTCTTCGTGTTGTTAGCGAGAGATTGACAAAGGTTTTTCGCTGTGACAAAAGATCCATGTGCATGGCGTCAGCGTCGTGATTCGGTTCGAATTCCTGCTGTTTACATGAGTGAAAAAAAATGTTATTCCACGGTTCGTTTCTAGCCACCTGAGGGGTCGTGTCATTACTACTCACCAATCCATCAGCGAAGATGCCACAGAGCAGCCGCCAAAGCCAAGGTTGCGAGTCGGCGTATTGGTGGATGAGCTAACGCAGCCTCGATGGAAATACGAGATTCTCTTAGGCATTCTGAAGTCTGAATACGCTGATATCGTTGTGCTGGCCTGCGAACAATCAGGGGCTCTTATTCCTGACCCTCTCTCGCAGCTCTGGCGAAATCGTCGTGAACTGTTTTACTCGCTTTACCGAAAAGTGGACGATCTTCTTTTTCGAGCGACCCCCGATGCTTTCGAAGCAAAGGATCTCAATCAACTAGAGCTCGACTGTCCAATCATTGAGATGGACACAAGACAGGCAGGTGCTGCAAAATATTTTGCGGCGAAGGATATCGATCGCCTTGTCGATTCTAAGCTGGACGTGTTGTTGCAGTTGAGTAGTTCTGGCTTGCAAGGTGATATCTTACAAGTCGCCCGTCACGGTGTTTGGTCGTATCATTTTGGTGAGAGCCCATCCAGCCGAACTGAGTTGGCTTGTTTTTGGGAAGTGATGACCGGTAGTCTAATGACCCGTTCGGTGTTACAGCAGATCAAGGAAAAACCGGAAGACAGTCACATTCTATATCGCTCGTATGCGAGTACCGACAAAAAGTCAGTGCGGCGCAATTGCAATAACGTGTTTTGGAAGTCGTCGGAGTTTGTTGCACGCTGCTTGCGGGATCTGCACGCGTCCGGGAAAGTTCCGAGCGTTTCGAATTCGGGTGGGTGTCGTCCTGATAGCGATCGGTCTCCTGAGGTGCCAACCAATTCGGTGATGGTGCGCATGACGAGTCGAATCGCGGCTAAGTATTTACGCGAAAAATGTTGTGATCTACAGAGTCAGGGTCATTGGACTCTGTTCTATCAAATCGAGAAAGCAAACTCCGCTGAATTGGCCCCCCAACTAGATCGCTTTGAACGGTTAGTGTCGCCCAAGGATCGCTTTTGGGCTGATCCGTTTGTTTGGTACCGGGATGGTAAGCATTATATTTTCTTCGAAGAGTTGATCTATCAAACAAACAAAGGGCATATTTCCGTTCTCGTAATCGATTCGGACGGAAAAGTTAGCCCGTCGCAACCGGTGCTTGTCACCGACTATCACCTTTCCTACCCTTTTCTTTTCGAGTGGGAAGGTGAGCTTTACATGATTCCGGAAACTCGGTCAAACAAGACGATTGAGATACACAAATGTTTGGAGTTTCCGCACAAGTGGGAACTTCATGAAACCGTGTTTGACAATGTTGAAGCTGTAGATGCGACGCTTTACGACGACGGAAGACGCTGGTGGATGTTTGTTGGCATGGCGGTGTCGGGTGCATCAAGCTGGGATGAATTGCATCTGTATTACGCCGATAGTCCGTTCGGCCCATGGACACCCCATCCACGTAATCCCGTTAAATCAGACGTGCGTTCGGCGCGACCGGCAGGCAACCTGTTTCGCTGGAATGGACAGCTTATCCGACCAGCGCAAGACTGTGGCCCGCTTTACGGCTATGCGATCAGTTTCAATAAGATTCTCCAGCTTGATCCAGAGACCTATGAGGAAGAATCGATTGGCCGAATTCTTCCCAGTTGGGACGAGTCTCTGCTTGGAACTCACACCATCAATCGCGCGAAAGGACTCACCGTGGTCGACGGATTCTTGCGTCGATCCAAGTGGCGGTAGGCTGGCACTGAGCCTGATGGCTCGGGCAGTGCTTTTCAGACCGCAGCCGAAGGATCCCCTTGAGCTGCTGGATTTTCATAACCCATGCGTCGCCACGCCGATTTCAGGTAATCACTTGATGGGTTGTGCTTTCGGGAATTGCCAACTGCCGTCCAGGATTTCTTTTCGAGGTTGGTACATCCGCACAACGTAATTCCAACCGGGTGTTATCGGCAGGTTGTTGATGGCGTCGGGACCGGATCCGAAGTTGATGGTTACGCTGCCGTCCGCGTTTTTATCGGCGGTTACATTGTTGTAGGAATAGACGTCTTGATCGTTCTGTTCCATGAAGCCGTCCTTGTTGTAGACGGTGATCGACCAGAAACCATCGACCGGTACGTCCTTGACGGTTATCGAGTGAGCCGTCTTACCATCATTCTTGGCCGGAACCACGTTGTCGTAGGCGGCCGCTTCGTCAGGATTTCCGCCCCAACCGTAAGCGGTACCGCACAGGTGAAGGATCGGGTTGAGCTTTGCCTTGTCACCGAACATTCCCTTGGCATTGGGTAATGTGCTCGCCAGCACATTGATGGCTTCTCGGACTCTTTTCAGCGATGCCTCATCCCAAGCGGGAATCTCAAAGTTTCCAGGACTCTTTTGCGTTGTTTTGATCTTGTCTTGTGCAGCGTTGGCCGCTTTTACATCTGCCGGATCGTTCGCATCGACAAACGTCCGAAACAGGACGAGCACGTAACGGGTGCCGATCTTTTCTTGGGTGAGTGTGAAGTTGCCGGAACCGTGCTCGACGGGAAGTATCGAATGATCTTGATTGATGATTTCCATGGATTGGAAACGATCACCACAGTCCGGTTTTTCGATGGTGACTGGTTCAGTGAGATCGAAGAGTCCGAAAGAATAGAGCGTGTCACGATTCATTCGGATAATGTCTTGTTCGTCGATCCGTGTGGGTTCGCGCAGGTGAAGAAATTTTCCGAAGGCTCCCGACTTCCTGTACCGATCGAGTGTCATGTCGGTCTCTGCACGGCAAAAATTCAACACGGTCACGGTTTCCGCCGCATTGAGGCTGTTGATCATTAGGGCAAAGAAAAATCCTGCGAAAATGGCGCTGGGTCGAATGGGGGTGGTCATGATGGGCTTCGCTCTGCGTTGGATTTGCGTACCGGACTGGTGGGTTTTAGGCTTTCTAGGGGGAAAGCCTCAGGCCTTGGTGAATCTTCGAATGGTGTTGATGAATGCTGTTTGCGAATCATGCTCATGGACTGTCGAGTGCTTCATCCGAAAAATTATGTAACAAACTCGCGAAGATTACGAGAGGTGGATGGCAGGTAGAAGAAATGAATTCCAGCGCATGCGATGAAGTTCATGAATCGGTTGATCTTACCGGTTCCATTTTCGCTGAAGGCTTGAGTCGTGAACGGGTAAATCACCCGCGCAGGGTGGCCATCGTGAGGTGCAATCTCGCTGAATGGCGGTAGTTCTTTTGGCAATTTGACGCTTTTTGACGCCTGTCTCGATCGTCCTACCGGTGCCACAGATGGCGATCTGCATGTGATTTTCACTCGCTGGTCTAGATTGATTTCAGCTGATGAGCTTCCAGCGTTACCAATGTTGCGCTGCCACCCATTGCCTTGATCGACACTTTATTCGCATCAACCTTGTTCGGCCCGCGTTGGCTAATAAAGACTCTGCCATCGTTACCGACAACGTGGGTTAATGATCGGTCGGCCAACATTTGAATGCTGATCCGGCCGTTGATCGGTTTGAGCGGAGCCTCATTTAGTTTTTCATCCGTCGCGTCATACTTGACCGTGCGGCCTGGTAACTTCAGTTGGATCGCTGCGACAGATCCGATTTCCACAGTACATCGAATATCTAGTAGATCACTATTTACTGGTAGCTCGACTGATTGGTCAGCTGTGAGTGGTTGGGGTTTTACCTTTGCTGGTTGCATGCCCCAAGTCATGTTGCCCAATAGGTGCGGATTCGGGAGATCAATAACCCGCGAGGCCTACAATAGAAGGCTCAAAATGACGTTTTGAAGGTGGGGAGTCGAAACGATCGTTTCAGGTACCATCTCAGGGGAGGTGTACTTGAAGGCCCTAACAGACGATTAGCTGGACAAGATTCCGCCAAGATGATGCACTAAGATGCGTTAGAGGCACACTTCGCCCTCGCCCGCCTTCTTCGCCAACACAAACCGATTCCACCTAGCACGGCCCAAACGGCTAGCGAGCCGGGCTCTGGCACACTGGCGGGAGAGGAAAGACTTGCGACTCGAAAACCGTCGATTTTGCTCTCGTTCGCCGGCTCGACATAATCCCGGTACGACGACGACAAGAGGGATGAGTAGTAGCTATCCCAGCTGCCGCCGCGGCTCCCGCGATACGACGAATCTATGATTGCCTCGTTCCACTCCCAGACGTTGCCCGACTGGTCCCACGTTCCGTACGGACTCAGCGCACTGGTATACGCACCGACTGCGGTCGTGTCTTGGACCGCGTGATAACGGTAGTTAGCTGAGTTGATTCCGCCCGCAGGTAACTCTGCAGTAGGCGCTACGTCGCTGCGGGTCGCAAAGTCAAAGTAGCCGCCTGCATTAGAATTTAACGTGGGGTCGTAGTACGCCGCCTTGTACCACTCATCTTCGTTGGGAAGAAACCAAGTCGCACCGGGGTTACGAGTGATGCTGTTGTTCGTAATTC
>JAQWSU010000012.1 GCA_029243025.1 Pirellulaceae bacterium
AGATCTTGCCTGAAAACTGCCGCGTCGCCCACCCTCTCACAGTAGAACTGCTTGCAGTAAACAATCTCCCTTTGACCTCTCCAACGATCATCAAGAAACAACCATCCAAGACCAACAAGAATATGAAACTGCTAATCGCAACACTGATCGCACTATCGTTTCTAGGAAATTGGGCCAACGCCGATGAACGTCCCAATATTCTGTTCTGTATTTCAGACGATCAAAGTTACAGTCATACCGGTGCCAATGGAGACCCAGTCGTCCAGACACCGGCCTTCGATCGGATTGCTCGTGAAGGTCTGCGCTTCACTCGCGCTTTTTGTGACGCGCCGACATGTGGCCCTTCGCGATCAGCAATTCTCACTGGGCAGCACATCTGGCGGTTGGAAGAGGCTGGAAACATTCACAGCACGCTGCCAGCAAAATTTGCAACCTACACGGAGCTGCTGGCAGAAGCAGGATACTCGATCGGTTACACGGGCAAGGGATGGAGCCCCGGTCGACTTGAACCAGGCGGCCGGCAAACCAATCCGGCCGGCCAGCTGTTCAATCGGCGAAAACTCAAGCCACCGTTCCAGGGCATCCGCGCCACAGACTACGCAGGAAACTTTCAGGACTTTCTCGATCAGCTCCCTGAAGACCAACCCTTTTGTTTCTGGCTGGGAACATCCGAACCTCATCGCCATTTTCAAGTTGGAACGGGAAAACGCACGGGCAAGAATCCGGCCAGGGCTGTCGTCCCTCCGATCTTCCCGGATAATGAGATCGTTCGAAACGACATCTTGGATTACCTCGTGGAAGTCGAACATTTCGACCTCATGGTTGCACGGGCAATTGCAGCGCTTGAAGCACGCGGTGAGTTAGATAACACGCTCGTCGTGATTACCAGTGATCACGGCATGCCATTTCCGCGTGCGAAGGCCAGCCTGTACGATGCGGGTTCTCGCGTGCCGCTGGCCATCCGCTGGCCACAGGGAATCCAACAGTCCGGCCGAGCCGTCCGAGCCTTCGTCAACCTCAGCGATCTGGCTCCAACCTTTCTCGAAGCAGCAGGTCTGGAGCCACCATCGGCAATGACCGGCCGCAGCCTGATGGACACTTTCGGAAGAAAACTTGCACTCAAACGCGATGTGGCCTTCATCGCCATGGAACGTCACGACGGCTGCCGCAAGGGCGGCAAGGGATATCCGTGTCGGGCGATCCGGACAGAAGACTATCTTTACATCTACAACTTCGAAGCAACACGCTGGCCGTCCGGTTCTCCAGACCGAACCGTCTGCGCTCGATCCATTCCGTTCGGCGAAATCGACAGCTCACCAACAAAGACATTCATGATGGAACATCGAGAGGAACACGGTGTCGCTCGTCTGGCTGAGCTGGCATTCGGCATGCGGCCGGTCGAAGAACTCTATGAACTCAGAACCGACCCGCATCAAATGGTCAATCGAGCCGGAACGATCGAAATGGCAGAAACGCAAAGATTGCTGCGCAAAAGACTCTTTGATCACCTCCAAAAAACCGACGACCCACGCATCGTCGGTGGCGACGTGGCTTGGGACTATTACCCTTACTACGGAACAATCACCACGCAAGGATGGAGCGTTGATCAGCAGCCTCAGTAGAAACGCTTATCTTCTAGTGACTGCTTTCGCATTCGCCGGGCAGCATGCATCTGTGGATGCCCCGCCTGTAGAAAGCGTTTTCAGTCGTGCTCGCTTGGCAAAAACATCTCCTGCTGATTTTGTTGGCTTGAATCACTACAATGGCGGAACGCTCAAATTCATCCGACAGTTCCGCAAACGGCTAACTGCAGAAAATGTTTCAGCAACTACGCTCATTAAGTACTACCGAGTTACGTAGTGCTTGGATGTTGTTGATTTATGGGTTCGGGAACGCTGGGGCATACGTCGTAGCTCGCGCGGTTGCCGACAGTGCATTTCTCAGTCGAGTGGGTCCCGATCGGCTGCCAATGGTATTTTTGGTAGCGGCGGGAGGCGTCGCACTCGTTTCTGCAGTCTACGGTCAAATTGTGCGCGGAACCCCGTTGCTCAAGACCGTACAAACGACTTTGCTCATCTTGGCGGCCAGTTCCGCAGCGATTCCGTTGCTAGTGCATTCATTTCCCTCGTCCACTCTGGCGATGGCAATCGTTTATCTGCTTGCACAAATACGCGGTAGTCTGGGAACAATCCAGTTCACGATGTTAATCAACGATCAGTTTTCGGGACGCAAGCCTGAACGAATCGTGGGCTTTGTTGCCTTGGGACCGACGATTGCCGGATTCAGCCTTGGACTGACAATCGGCTATTTCTTCCAATCAGCCGACACTATCAACTTGATGTATTTAGCCGCGACGATTGATCTATTGACAGTCATTCCGATCATGTTTTTGCCGAAAATCCTGATGAACCGCGAGGTAATTCACCCCCACGATCGCGACACATCCGCATCCGAAAAACATATTCCGACCCAACAAAACTATGTATTTCATATCGCCCTGATGGTTGCGTTGGGAGTCGTCGTGACGACATTCGTCGAATACCAATGGAAAGTCGAAGCAGCCGTCCAATTCCACCGCGACGAAAACGCGATGGCACACTATTTTGGCTACTTTTACGCCTGGGTATATCTTTCTATCGGGCTCTTGCAGGTGTTTGGAACGAGCCGTCTCTTAGTTCGCCGTCAGGGCGTATTAATCGGTCTAATGGTGCTGCCCGCGGCCCTGTTGACGACCGGAATCTACGCGCTGTCGGCCACCACTCAACGTATGCTGTTCTGGACGATTTCATTTGCCAAGGGTAGTGATGCGCTCAAACGAGCTTTGAACGATCCCACCGTTCAGGTTTTGTATGGACCGATCGGTCCGAGCAAGCGGCATCAAGCCATCACTTTCGTATCGGGGATCACCAAACCTCTCGCTGAGGCAGCGACCGCAATCGGCCTGATCATCCTTTCACCCGTGCTTTCTCCCCAATTGATTTCTATCCCCGTCATACTCTTCTCCATCGGTTGGATTTCAATCAATGTGTGGGTGTATCGGGCGTATCGACAACGATCAAAGAAAGACATCTCCCCAAAAACAAGTTGAATTACGGCCGCACGAACGAATGACAAAATGCAATAGCTGCTTTCTTCATACAATCCACACGATTTATTAACCGTCACTTCACGCAACAAAAGTAGGCTTACCACCGAGACACTATCCAGTGGTACTGAACAAGGAAGCAGTGAATTGTTGACGGATGCACCCACATTGACAGTCGATGCCCCTTCTATCGATAGTGCCGACGAGGAGCCCCGACCCGAAGTAGTCCCGTTTCCCCCAAAGTCCGAGAACTCATTAATGCCTCACCGAATGGTTCATCCCGTCAGTACGACCCAAGATTTTCCGGCTGTTTTCGATTGGCGATTTCTGTTGTTATTCGCCAGTGCTACGGCCCTGGGATTCATATTTGTATAATTCTTGCCATCGTCGTTTCGACGACGAACTCAAAATCCGATTTCGATATCAACCATTCAGATCATCGACTTCCTAATCCTTTCTGAACAAATCGGAATCACGCGATAATCGCTCAGCAGCTCAACTCCTGGCTTAAGCACTTGTCGCAGTCAATCTTCACGCGGAACTGCCGCAGGTTGCTCCCGTGACTGTCTTATCTTGAGCCCGTCGAATTTCCCCGAAGTTTCGTCGGCGTGACCAACAAACCTCCCTAGCCCCCTTTCAGCTTGTAGGCTGCGACCCTTTTGGTTCGCAGCGCTTTTCATACTTCCCGGTTAACACCTGGACTTGATCCGCCGTCTCTGGGAACTGCGGCTGTCACTTTGCCTTGATCATCGGATGCCCCTCGGCAGGCTGATTAGCCGAGAGCATTGCTCAATTGACACGAAAACTTGTGTGTTCGCTTGGCAACCAATGACAGAATCGACCTCGTGCGTGTACGCCCGGAGAGCTCATTTCATCTGACAGCCGACCACTCTGAAGTTTGCTCAATCGTCGCGAAGTTGGCGGGCGAAAGTTACACCGACTTAACCAGGTGCATCCTGAACTTTGCACTCGGGAAGGAATTCGTACCGGGGTTCACCCGGGAGCTGGGTTTTCAACAAGGAAAAACCCTGGGAAATACTTATCTTGCGAGGTTGCGTCTTACTGTACCCCGTCACATCGCCAGGTCGATTTCTAGCTCTCTGATGATGCGTGTTCATCGCAGACGTCGAAAATCGCGCCGGCCTGTCGAATCCCATCTATTCGACAAGCAGCGGAAGCGGTTCCGATTTACCCGGTCTTAGCGACCGATTAGACTTGTAATTGAGCGGTCGTTCTCGGCAAGTCACTCCCAATCAGGCTTCGACATCCGTCCCATTGGCGATTGCCTTACCTTTTTGGACCTCCTGTTCACAGCGATCGCAGCCGTGCTGTTGGAGAAAAAACCAGTATGCCTAACAAAAGCAGGAGGATACCCTCGTGATTATGGACACCTCTTCACGAAAACATCGATTCATCAAGATCGCCAGCCTCAGTGCTTGTTTTCTGCTGATGATCATGACGCCGATGGCGTTCTCGCAGTCAGCCCCCCAATTGCGGCAGTTGTTGCGTCGATTCCCAGCGGCTGACATTAACGGCGATGGCACGTTGACAGTCAAGGAAGCCAGGGCGTTCATGGCTTCCCGACAAGGTGGCAGGAAGGGACAAGGTGGCAGGAAGGGACAAGGCCCGCCTACCGAGTTCTATGTGAACCCCGGTTGGAACAAGGCTCGTTTCCCGGATGATGCAATCTGCTACCGAACGCCGGAAGAAATTCAGCTTATCTACCGTGAGACGTTTCCCAAAGATACCGAACCGGTGTTTCAATTCCCCAAACCTGAGCAGGCACTCCGCATCGTGGCCACGGGGCACAGTTTCATGGGCCCCGGATTTCGAACCCTCCCTGTAATCTGTCGGGCTGCTGGCTTCGAACAACCACTACGGACGCACACGGGCGGCGGGATGACGGGTAGCGCCCGCTACAAATGGGAACAGGAAAACGGGATTTTCGAATTTGCGGGCAAGCCACAGCCCAAGCTACTGGCCGCTATGGCCACGGGCGCTTGGGACGCCATGATGTGGGGACCTTATTACGCTGATCGCCCTGAATATTACACATGCTGGATTGACTTTGGCCTCAAGTACAATCCCGACATGAAATTCTACCTCAGTGATGCTTGGCCCTCCTTGCGACAGATGAGCCCTTCGCCCAAGAGCGAAGACGAATTAAGTGCTGAGACCTTTGTTCGCCTCGCGAATGAGAATCAGGCCAACCTTGAGAAACAGATGGCAATCCTTGATCGCAAATACCCCGACAAGGTTTACATCATGCCCACCTCCGATGCTATGGTGCTGGCGGTTCAGGCCTATTATGACGGCAAGTTGCCAGGCATTGAGGGGATCAACCGTTGGCTGGGTGGCAAGACATACAGTATCTGGAGCGATCAACTCGGCCATCTCGGCCCAGGATTCGACCGACTCGAAGGTTACGTGTTCTACGCCACGATTTACAAGCGATCGCCAGCCCTCATCGAGGGCGAAATCCCCTTTAAACCCACGGTCGACAAGAGGCTTGGTAAGCTCGCCCCTCCCCAGCAAGAAGTGGACCGACTCTTTCGCCGCATCGCCTGGAAAGCCGTCATTAACAACCCGCTCTCCGGCGTCACGGACCGTGACGGGGACGGCATTGGAGATTAGAGGCAGCTAAAAAATGGTATGTGTTGATCCTCCTCCCTTCCTGCTAATTGGAGAGAGAGACAAAATCTGAATCGCGATCGGATTTGATGCTGCTTTAATGCAAGGTGCCATCAGGAGTACCACACCGTTCAAAAAAAGCACCTGACACCTTTGTGGCCTGAGCTTTCGATTGTGACAGCGGCGCAATTCGGTCGCCAGAAAAAAGGCATGGGTCCAATCGGTTTTCGAGACTGACGACAAAATGATGCCGTCAGCTGCGAAAGGCTCCGAAACGATCATCGATTTGACCGAGGTCACTGTACTGGGCAATCGTCTTCACAGGTGTCTGCTCGGACTTGCGATCCGACTTGCTCAGGGGAGACTCATCGTCCGCAAAGATCGTATCGACCAGCATTGGAGATATCAGTTGCTGACGAACCGTTGTGGTAACGATGACAGCCTGGGGACAGCTCGTTTCACAGTCTGAGTCTTTGTCGAGCGTCACGGGGCTCGACAAAATAGCTGCACCGAGATGTTGCGGTTTCCCACGAACGGCATTGGCCTGAGCGTAGCTACCATCGCGAAAGGCGACGACTAAATCAGAAGAGTCAAATTCGCCATCGCAGTTCCAATCACCGGTGGCCCATCCAGAATTTTCCGTTTCGGAGTCCTCATATTGACCTGCTTGAAAAATGAGCACTAGGTCACTGGAATTAAACAACGTATCCAGATTGGCATCGCCCACATTCGTCGCCAAATTTTCCTTCACAAGGAAACGAAAGTCATCCGGATCCATGGCACCGTTGCTGTCGAGATCACCACCGGCGATCGGTTGATGTTTTCGGAGGGCATGACACAGCAAATCAATATCATTCGCATCGACATCCGAATCGCCGTCGAAGTCACCGTTGTTTGTGGGGCCGCTATTGGGTAATCCAAAAGTGGGTATTTGCATTACCTGCAACGATCCGCTGCCGTTGGGCCACCGCCCCCAGGATTTATTGAGATCGGCGGAATCGAACGCTACGTGATCGGCAAAGGCGATTGGACGTCCAGTCGCATCAGCACGGATCAGGCTCGCATCGTCGCCTTCCGATCCTTTGAATCCGAAGGCCAATTGATTCTCATCAAAGACGAGATAAGATTCCGGATCCAATAGTGCCCCGGCCGCTGGAATCGTAAACTTCGTAAGATTAGAGCTATCGGTCAGATACCAGCCGGCGACATCGACGGCTTCATTTCCTCGGTTGTAGATTTCGATGCGATCAACGGTGGGAGTCTCGGTTCTCGTCAGAATCTCATTAATTACGATTGTGTTGGAGATTTCCGCGCGGTCACGCCCGGCACTACCGCCGATCAGCTCGCTCGCCTGCCAGTTCGCCGGATCCTGGTAATCGCCGGCAGCATTCACAATTTCAAGGGAAGCCCCATTCCCGTCTGCCAGTTCAGGCCAATCGTCGGAATCGTCATATTGGAATTGCTGGATTATATCTCCGCCCCCATCGATCATCGTCAGCGTTTCGCCACCGTTACTGAGCTTGCCCTGAAATTCACCGGCCACCTTCACGTCGTCGCCAAACCGACTCTGAAACGCCGCTTGGCTTTTCACGACCACGACATGTTTCCCGGCTTCCAACTGTTCTTCGGTAAAGGTGAATGTAATCCCTTGCGCGTCAGCATCGATGGTGGATTCGACAAGCCGGAGACCTGTCAAATCGATCGATGTTTCTCCGATGTTCTTGATTTCGACAAACTCAAAACTATCGTTATCGGAATCCAATTCACCGAACTCGGTAATCGCAGCATGTGGATTGTAATTGATCTCAGTGATGCGAAGATCCTGTTGAGGATGCGCGTCCTCGCCGCTGAAAATCAGCGAGTCAATTTGGTGATCGTTGGGATCCAGCAGCTGAATCATACCGCCGAAATTCGGGAGCCACCCCTCGTAAGACTGCACAAAATGGCCCGCATTTCCCGAGGGGCTGGTCGCCCGATTGCGGAAAGCCTTGACGTTCGGGCTCAGATAGAGCGTCGTTCCTGCGCGAATAACCGCACCGGAAGATAGCTCTGCATTTACATCTCCTGTAATCTTCCAACCAGAAACGTCCACCGCAAAATCGTTGGGATTCCTGATCGTCAAATACTCTTCATCTTGATTCCCACTAGCCGGATTGAATTCGATATCCGATCCAAACTCGAGAGAAATATCGGAAAGCTGGGCATGAGGAATGCCGACGATGTTTGAAGTGAGAATGACGCCTTCCAGCAACTCAGGCAGCAGCATCAGATCAGAGTTCGAGGCCGAGGAATTGAGAAGATGGATAGCCAGTACGTTGTTGCCTTGTACGACTTGGTTCACGTGCGGAGTGATGGAGAAGTTTTCGAATTCTAACGCCGCGTTGGATGACCGTGAACGCGCACGCGAGTTGTATGACTGAGCACCCTCCGCACGAAGATTGGAACGTGAAACTTCGACCCCGTTCAGGTAGGCGACGAAACCGTCATCGTATTTCATCCTCAGCGTCAATTCTTCGATCTTGGACAGATCGTCAATCGTGAAGGGAATCCGGACGAACAACGAGGTACTGTCGGCAGCGACCTCAGTCGGCTTGACCCGTGTGCGAATCAGATCTTGGTAATTGCGAGGAGTATTCTCATAGCCAACACCCGTTTCTCCGACGCCCCAACTTGCATCGTCGAATGAAGCCGTAATCCAGTCGTTTCCAAGCGAATCATCGGACGGCACAAGGTAGCGAACTGCCGTAAATTGTGGCACGAGGACGGTCGGTTCGTCTGGCTCAAGGTTATCAACACCATGCGTCTCGTAAAGGTGTCTCCGCCGTACCGTGAAGTATTCGTCCTTGATTCGTTGTAGAGACTCGGCAAACTGTTCGTCCTTACCCCAACGCCAAGGATCGGCCCACTTGGCATAATCCAAGGCAACATCATCGGCAAGCAATTCTTCGTAAGCATCCAAGCTGGCTTCGAATTTAAGGTTCGCCACCGGCGTGTCTGGCGGTTGCAGTAGATCATCCATCAGCGACCGAAGACGCCGCAAATACATATCGCGGAATTCAGGAATCTCGTAGAGCGTGTCGATCAGACGATTCCAGGATCGGTTCGCAGGATGCTCTTGATCGCCCACATAGGGATGCGACGGCGAAATCGTCACTCCCGCAAACGTCCGGTCATGGTCCTTATCAGCCCAGATCGTATCATCAAGAATGTTGTCATTGCTCATGTAGTGCAGGCCAAACGTCAGATCAAGATCCCACGGCATGAACATCCATTCGCCACTACCATTGGTGTCGCGGTACAAAAAGTAGTTCTTTTTCATCTGATCGTTGTTCTGAATGAGAACCGTCACCGCGAGATAATTCAAAACGGCAGGAACGTTGACGTTGTCAAAAACGTAATTCCGCAGTTCCTCCCCTTCCAGCCGATTGATTTCCCGAACGAATTCAGAGAGATCATCATTCGATTCGTATTCTCGCGTTTTCTTTTCAACGCTTCCCTTCGCCGAGGTAAATGCATTGAACATCTTGTAGAGGGCACCTTCTGGATCGAGTCCCTCACGACTGAGCAAGTCGGCGTCGGGTTGTTCGATCAGCATCGCCACCGAAAAGAATGTCCCATCGCGTTGGACGCGTACGGGAAAGGCCTCGGATGCCGGTAGGCCAGCCGCATCATAGGTCTCAAAACCGAGATCCTGACGAATGTAGTCTTTGTTCGTGTAGGTGGTGTTTAAATTGATTTCTCGAGTTCGCCCGACACCGTTCGCGAAACGAAAATCATTCGCAGTATTAAAATCAAGCTTATAGCTCTTCTTTGGCAATCCTACTGACGATCCACCCCGAATTCGGACAAACACATTGTCATAGAATTCATCGTCATAGAAGATCGCCGCGCGAGTGCCGCGTGTCGTGTCGGCACGCCCCTCAGTACCCGGTTCTAAGAACCAATCAAGGACGGGCAGTTGACTGGCAACCGTCGCGTCTTTTACCACGGTACCAAAGTATTCGGGGGACTGATCTGTTCCGGATGAATCCAGGAACGCCGGAGCCCGTGACTGTCGCCCGACACTGTCCTGAGTGACCACCCGCCAACGAATCATTTCACTTGGCGATGCTACCTCAGCGGGAATCGTCGCCGTAAAGATTCCATCGGCAGCGATTGCATCACCGGCAACTCCATTGTCGTGCATCGCGATCGTTACTTCATCCGTATACATCACTCGATAAATCAGATCGACAGACGCAATCGGCGCGTATTGCTTGCTGATCTCCGCGGTAATGACGAGCGGCGAATCGTTATCGAGCCTACCAGGGTGTTCAGTCACGTTTTTGAGAGCGGGTCCCGCATTGGAAACGTCGCCCGAATTGCGACCGCCCGGGGTTGGTTCGTTCAGAAAACCAATGAGGGGTGCATGCAATGGTCTGTCTGGTGTGGTGAGCTCAAGGCTCCACCCCTGCAAAATGCCTCCTTCAACCGGAAAGTCGTCGCTAATTTCTAGCGTCCAAATCCCCGCGATCGATTCACCATCGAACGTCGACAGCGCCTCTTCAGGTTGGAATCGGCCGGTGAAAGGCGCAGAGCTCTCAGTAATCGGATCCTCCGCTTCGTCATCCAGGGTTGTCGACCGAAAATTGTCGCTGCTACCTCCTACGTCAGAAAACAAGTCGATTCGAGTTCCAGCAGGGCTGATGAGTGTCACGTCGAGGTCGTCATTCCAGCTGTGGTCGATATCGACCGTGACGTTGACGTCGGTGATCGTGCCGACCAGCGCCAGGTCGATCGTGCTGGTAACGGTCGTGGCTGCCGAATCACTAATTATTTTCGGCACGTCGGTTGCAGTTAGTGGCGACGAGCCCCCCTGGATTCCATAGGAGATGTCGGCAAACTGATGGGGGTACTCACCCCGGTCGCCACCGAATTCAGACAAGAGTTCGAATCGACTGTTGGCTAAAGCCAGATAGCCACCGTTGGGTGACAGCCGAAAGTTGGTATGCAAATCCCCGTTCACATCGGGTTGATCGAATCCTGACGCGTAAACAAGCAGGAGTTCTTCTGCGGCAAGTTGCATCCCCTCAGGGAATTGCCACATATTGAGATTATCGCGGTCATCGGTTAGGAACAGCTCGGAAAGATCCGCCGTTACGTCTCCCCGATTATGCAACTCGATCCAGTCGGACGAGGCGCCATAGCCATCCGTTATGGTCTGTTGATTCGCCGCCATGAACTCGTTGATGACAACGTCCGCAGCGAGCAGGTGCCTTGGTTCGAGCGTTTCGAAGCGTCGTTGCAATCTTGAAGACCCCAATGTCTTGGCGAGAGAAATACCTTTCACGGAAATTCCTTCATGCATCAAAGGGTGCGGCGCACCGGATACGACCGTCGAAAACCGGGCAATCGACAGCATTCCCCCGCGATCCCAGCAAGATCAAGGCTATTGACGTCAGGTTGTGCGCGTTGGCTCAGTGCCCAAATGCCGCGTTAATATCATCGGCGGCGGATAGGAC
>JAQWSU010000013.1 GCA_029243025.1 Pirellulaceae bacterium
GTCCTATCCGCCGCCGATGATATTAACGCGGCATTTGGGCACTGAGCCAACGCGCACAACCTGACGTCAATAGCCTTGATCTTGCTGGGATCGCGGGGGAATGCTGTCGATTGCCCGGTTTTCGACGGTCGTATCCGGTGCACCGCACCCTTTGATGCATGAAGGAATTTCCGTGAAAGGTATTTCTCTCGCCAAGACATTGCGGTCTTCAAGATTGCAACGGCGCTTCGAAACGCTCGAACCAAGGCGCCTACTCGCTGCGGACGTTGTCATCAACGAGTTCATGGCGGCGAATCAACAGACCATAACGGATGGCTATGGCGCCTCGTCCGACTGGATCGAGTTGCATAATGCGGGTGATGAGGCGGTCGATCTGATCTCATTTCGGTTGACGGATGACGCGGGGCAGTTGACGAAATGGACCTTTCCTACGATGCAAATAGTTGAGCCAGGCGAATTCTTGGTGGTGTTCGCTTCGGGCCGCGACCAAGTCGACCCAGCCGGTCACCAGCACACCAATTTTAAATTGAGCCGAAGTGGCGAGTATCTTGCCCTTGTTAGTCCTGCGGGGGTTGTGATCTCCGAGTTTGGTAGCGCGGAAAACGATTATCCGGTGCAGCGGTCCGATATTTCATTCGGCATCGGCGACTTGACACGGGGCACAGCGAATGATGTTCCGATCGCAATTCCGTCGAATCAGACTTCCAGGATTCGCAGCCAGATCGAGATTGAAAATCGAACCGGAACCATCAAGGATATTTCTGTTGATCTCAAGATTAATCATGAATGGACGGATGACCTCGATGCGTTCTTGATCAGCCCGACAGGAACTCGAGTTGAGTTGTTTTCGGACGTCGGTGGCAGTGGCGATCACTTCACGAACACGAGACTCACTGACGATGCGGAGCAACGGATTGATGAAGCATCGGCGCCCTTCAGCGGAACGTTCCGTCCTGAAGAAAGTTTCCGGGCTTTTTGGGGTGAGCCAGCCAATGGTCTCTGGACATTAGAAATCAACGATGATTTTTCTGCAGTGGGCGGCCAGCTGAACGAATGGTCGTTGATCCTTGCAACAACCGACGGAGCATCGACTCGGCAGGGCTACATGCCAGTGGCAACTCCAGGCCGTCCAAACCAGGGGGCTCTCAAGGGTTTCGCCCTTACGCCAGGAGTTGACGTCGAACGAGGATTTTTCGAGCAGCCCGTTATGGTGTCGGCGACTACGAATGAAACGGCTTCCTCCCTGTATTTTACGTTCGATGGCAGTACGCCTTCGCCCGACAATCCGACTGCGGTGCTGTACACGGAGCCTTTGGACATTCGCACAACCACGACTCTTCGGATCCGTGCGTACGCTGACGAGATGATTCCAAGCGATATTGCAACGCACACATATCTATTTGTCCACGATGTCATCCAGCAGCCGCGTCGACCAGAAGGATTTCCCTCCGAATGGGCCGGTCGCACGTCTATTCCCGCTGATTACGAGATGGACGAGGCGATTACCAACGACGATCAATATTCGTCTCAATTGCCGACAGCACTCCGGTCCCTTCCTTCGGTATCCTTGGTGACAGACAGATCAGACTGGTTTGATCCCGAAGTTGGTATTTACTCGAACTCAGAAGAAAAAGGGTCCTTTTGGGAACGGCCCGTGTCGGTTGAATTATTCGGGTACGAAAACACCAACGCTTATCAAATTGACGCCGGAGTGCGACTGCAAGGGAATGCGAGTCGTTGGCCCAACCGTCCGAAGCACAATCTACGTCTTGCTTTTCGTTCGGAATATGGGGCCAGCCGTTTGGAATTTCCCCTGTTCGGAAACGACACGATCAGCAGCTTCAACAGTATTGTGCTCCGCGGCGGCAACGGTGATTCCTGGATCAATCCAACCGTGCAACACCGTGGGTCTTATATTCGTGACCAATGGCATCGCGATGCCCAGACCGCCATGGGACACGAGACCTCGCTGCAAGGTTACGCACATCTCTACATCAATGGACTGTACTGGGGCCTCTACCATCTCTTTGAACGCGTCGATGCTGACTTCATGTCCGAGCACTACGGTGGTTCGCCGGATGATTACGATGTGATCAAAGATATCCGGAACACGGGAGGGCGAGTGGAAGCCGTCAGTGGAAACACCGAGGCTTGGCTGGAACTGGTTTCGCGAGCTTCTCAAGACCTCTCCGACGAAACCAACTATGCCGCCGTCCTGCAGTATATCGATGAGGAAAATCTGATCGACTACATGCTGATCAATTTTTACAGCGGCAACCGTGATTGGGATCGTTCGAACTGGCGTGCCGGCCGACTTCGCGATGAGGGACGTTTTGTCTTTTTCGCCTGGGATTCAGAACGCACCGATCTCAATACGACCGCTACGGTTGCCGATGGTTCGGTTTCACGTAATGTGCTCTCCACAAATAATCTCAGCTATCCAACCTTCATTCATCAACAGCTAACCGCCAATCCCGAATACCGTTTGCGATTTGCTGACCGAGCACAACGGCACCTGTTTCTGGAGGGAACTCTTTCGCCCGCAGGAGCATCAGGTCTCTGGAATTCGCGGGCTGATGAGATCCGTAAAGCAATCGTCGCCGAGTCCGCGCGCTGGGGCGACGCTCACATCACTCCGCCGCGAAATCCTGAAACTTGGGAATCCCATCTACAGGATATGCAGCAGAAATGGTTCCCCGCTAGAACTGACATTCTTCTAAAACAACTCAGGGCGACTGGACTTTATCCTCAAATCGAATCACCCCTTTTCAATCAAACGAGCGGCGTGGTTCCATCCGGATTTGAGCTTCAGATTGAAGCCGATGAAAATAGCACGACCTACGTAACCACCGACGGAAGTGACCCAAGAGCAATCGGTGGTGAAATCAACGAGCTAGGAACTATCGCTCAACTTTATTCCCAGCCGATTCGAATCACCGACAACACCACGATCAAGGCAAGGGCGTTCGCCGACGGTCAATGGTCGGCATTGGTAGAATTCCACTTCGCTACCATTTCCGCCGGTGATATTAACATTGACGGTGTGCTTGATCTGCTTGACGTTGAGCTGGTTTGTCAGGGCGTTCAGGCGAACCGCCCCGAGATGGACCTCAACCGAGATGGACAAACCAATCCCACCGATCTGGTGTTTATGATCGAAGATTTGTTCGAAACCGAGATGGGCGATGCAAATCTGGACGGCGCTTTTGATTCCGGCGATCTGGTCCATATCTTCCAACAGTCTCAATACGAAGACCTATTGATCGGAAATTCCGGCTGGGCTAGCGGGGATTGGAATTGTGATGGCGAGTTTGACAGTGGTGATCTCGTGATGGCTTTTCAGTCGGGTGGCTATTCGATTGCTGGCTTGCGGCGATAACCTGACGGCGCAATCTCGAGCTTGTTCAATAAAATGAACAACGGAGACGCAAGAATTTAGTTGTGGATTTCCGGCCGAATGAGGATACTGTCTGGCTCGTCGATACCGTTAATGCTGAATTCGGAAACGCTAACGAAAACACGATTCATTGGTTTACGCCTGATTGCCGCTCATTTGAGCAGAGCGATTTGGCCACCGGTGAACCGTGTTTTTTTTGGGGTGACAACCGCAAAACCAATTCGAACTTGTGCGCTTGGAGACACATCAATGATCAAAAACATGTTTGTCGCCGTTGCAATCGTATCCATGCTGAATACAGCAGTTAACGCCGACATTGTTTGGCTCGGCACAACCGATAACGATATCTTTAACGAAGCCAACTGGGATCTTTCCAGCTCGAGCGTAACGATTATTGATCCCAACGTGTCGGTTGAAGATAATGCTGTCATCGGTCCGGGACCTTTTGCGAATGACCCGGTAATTCTCGAACAACCTAGTCAGCAACGATTTCAATTGGGTGATGGAAACACGTTAACGTTGTCAGGAAGTACCCTAACGGTCGCGGGGAATGATGGCGTGGGCGGAGCCCCTGGAACAACGAACGGTCCCCTGGTCAACGTGATTGACGGCGGACAATTCGATCCGTTCTTTGTGGTCAATGATGTCCAAGTGAACATTGACGCCACGAGCTCAGCAACCTTTGGTGGGGGTGGCAATCCAATCAATCTTTCCGCAGTCGATCTGACGCCAGGCGCCATGTTGGGATTTCTCAATGAGACCCCTGACGCGTATCGTGCCGAGCACCTCTCCAAGACGACAGTGCTGGGCGCACCTGCGATTGAAGGTGACAACGTTATGATCGCTGCCATGGGGGCGGGATCGAAAATCACGGTGATTCCCGAACCGACGTCGATGATTTTGACCAGCTTTGGTATGCTGGCGCTGTTGTCGTTTCGACGTAAAGTCGCTGGCAGTTCTGAAACGAGTTGTTGAATGCCGTTAAGCGGAATGCTTCTCGGGATTTTTCAAAGTAAGGGCTCATCGATGAAGAATTATTTGTTGCTGTCCATGGCGGTTGTGTTCAGTTGTAGCTCGATCGCCAGAGCTGACTACGCGTCGACGGTGCTTGAGGATAAACCTTTTGCGTATTATCGATTCGAGGACGAAGACGGAACCGACGAGCTCGCTGATTCTTCTGGTAACAATAATGTTGGCTGGGAGATCAATAATGTTGGCTTTGGTCGGTCTGGCGTGGCCGGTAGCAGTGCCGGTGAATTCTTTGGCGACAGTAGTATTGTCACTGAGCTGGATTTTGATCCGTCTGTAGATGGACTCACGAACTGGACCATTGAAACCTGGTTCTACACTACCGGAATCGAAGAGATCGAGGACCCGGATGATCCAGGAGAGTTTATCGAAGTGGTTCGCGATCAACAGGTTTACATTTCTCAAAAGGATGGTGGCGGATTGGGGAGATCGAATCTTCTGATCTCGGCGAATCGTCAGCCTGGTTCCTATATCGGTGGTGGGACGACGAACGCTGTCGATCCAAATGAAAATGAATTCGTGGAGGTTGAGCGGTGGTATCACTTCGTCGCAGCGGCGAACGGCGACGACGATGAATTGCTTTTCTTTGTCAATGGTGAACCGTCGGAACTGAACCCTCAGTTCCCCGGCAATAACGGTGTCGAGTCCGCCGACGGGGAATGGGTCATTGGTTCACATAAGAACCAGGGCGCCCAATTCTTTGAAGGCTTGCTTGACGAGATTGCGTTCTACGATCGGGTGTTAAGTGAAGAACGAATTCGTGCCCATTACGATGCGGCTTCGGAAGCTCCAGGCTTGCCCGGAGATTTCGACGGCGATGGATTGCTTACATCCGCTGATATTGATCGATTGTCGACCGCCGTCCGAGACGGCATTGTGGACTCGCAGTTTGACCTCAACCAAGACGGCGCCGTCAACGGAGACGACCGTACTGTTTGGGTAAAGGATCTCAAGAATACCTACGTCGGCGATGCGAATCTGGACGGAGTTTTCGGCAGCGGCGATCTCGTTGAGGTGTTTACAACCGGCCAATATGAGGATGGCAAGACGGCTAATTCAGGTTGGGCGACTGGTGATTGGAACGGCGATGCTGAATTCGATAGCGCTGACTTCGTGGCTGCATTTTCGGATGGCGGCTACGAACTTCCGCCGCGCGAACCGAACGTCGCAGCCGTACCGGAACCATCGGCATTCGTCTTAGCAGCGTTTGCGATTCTCGGGTTGTTGCGTCCTATCCGCCGCCGATGATATTAACGCGGCATTTGGGCACTGAGCCAACGCGCACAACCTGACGTCAATAGCCTTGATCTTGCTGGGATCGCGGGGGAATGCTGTCGATTGCCCG
>JAQWSU010000014.1 GCA_029243025.1 Pirellulaceae bacterium
AAGTAGTTAGCCAAGTAGTTAGCCAAGTAGTTAGCCAAGTAGTTAGCCAAGTAGTTAGCCAAGTAGTTAGCCAAGTAGTTAGCCAAGTAGTTAGCCAAGTAGTTAGCCAAGTAGTTAGCCAGGTAGTTAGCCAGGTAGTTAGCCAGGTAGTTATTCGAGGCGAAGATTACCGAGATAGATGTCGAAATCTTTGGGCGGATCAAGGAAGAATAGTTTGAAGCCACCAATGCGGCTCAAGTCAAGCTGACGCTGGCGTGGGCCCTGTTTGATCTGATCGAGAGGGATGCGAACGGTTTGAAAGCCTTGCTTGATTGGTATCGATTGATTGAAGCGGTCGTAATATTCGTCGTTGTGTGCAAGGTCTTGAATTCGAATCTGAGCGACTTGATCGGTTTGAGAGTAAATGTCGACTGCGAGATGCTCGTAGGCTTGCCAGTCGGGATTAGGTTCATTCATGCCCACACCCGGATAACGTGTACCGGACTGGATGCGTACCCATGCTCCCGTGTCGCCTCCAGGCCATTGAGGGGGCGGGCTTGTTTTGATGACGCTTGCGCCTTGATTGATTGTGAGGAACCGTAAGCTCCACGGTTTTTGAAAGTTGAGTAAGAGCGGTAGTGCTTGTTGTCGTTCCCAGTAATCGGATGCACAGGAGACGACGGGTTGCATACCAAAGGTCAGCGTTGCCAGGAAGATAAGAGCAGCACTCAACTGGGCCAGTAGGGACGGGCGATTTTGTTGGCGCAGCGGCTGAAGTAAGACGAGCAGACTGACGGCGAAGGTTGCTCCGGTCACGTCGAACACAAAATCCTGAAAACTCGCGTCTCGGCTTGGAATGAACTTCTGAGCCAGTTCGAGTAAGCCACCAACTGTCGCTGAGATGGTGAACCCGACGAGGTACTGTGGCCAACGGCGCGACTTCAGCCAGGGTATCCATGCCGGGGATGCAATTGCCGAGCAGAATGCTAGAGCCGCGAAAAAGACAAAATGGCCACTGGTTTGAATTGATGACTTGAGAATCGTTTCTTGATGGCTCGACCGCAAACCTAAGATGGGGATGAGCAGGCATAAGACCATCGCGGTGGCTCCGAAAAGCCAGCGGGTGCGAGGATTCGGGGTTGCAAGTTGAGAAGGCGAATTCATCGGGGGCTCGCGCGACGGATTGGAAGCTGGCGTCATTGATCTATGGGGCGTGTTGGGGACGCATTCCACCTCGAATGGCACCGGCTTTGACCGAACCGTAATTTCCAGCAAACATCGGATCAAGAGGGCGACTGTTGGGCATCGACAACCAGATTCGTAGCAAGTGTCGTGGATGGTCGACGTTGTCTTTGAATTCCGTTCTGCGATGCAACGTGACAAAATTATTGAGTAGCAGAAGGTCTCCTACCTCTTGCCGAAAAGTAATCGACAAGGATGGATCAGCAGCGGTCGTTTCCAGGAAATCGAGTGCTTCACGTTGTTGGGGTGTCATTTCAGGAGTTGATTCATCTGCATAGGCGCGTTCGATCAGGACTCGTAAGAAATTGGCCGCAAAATGACCTTGGTAGATCGAGAAAATCGGCTGTTTGGTAAAAGGGGTTTCGTTTCCCAGGTCGACGTTGTGGCGTTGGTAGTAGAAAGGTTGCAATAAAATGCTGAGCAAGTCGGGGCGGGTTGACAGAATCTTGTTGTATACCGCCACCGAACTGACAATTTGGTTTTCCCCTCCAGTCATGGCCGGTTGAATACAGAGGAAGCCGATGACGTCGCAGCGATCGGTATGAAAACTAAGTTTTTTGTTCGTGTTAGGTCCGCGTGTTTTGGGGTCTTGGGTCCCCAAGCCTTCGTTGCGAACGCTGAAAACCGTGGTTCCTTCCGCTGATTGCGAGACAGGGGTGCCAAGGTGGGAGAGCAGTCCCAAGAATAAACGTTGGAGCTCAGCGGGCGAATAACGATCGACGGAAATACTCTTGAGCAAAAGGACGCCGGATCCATGTTCGAGATTGCCCTGGATTGCTACGAGTCGGTCGCCCAAGGAGCCCAACTGGAACGTCGCGGCGTTGATTTCCGAAAGCGGACTGTTCGCGACTCCCCGTAAGGCCTGATCGATTTGCGTCAGCTCATCGGTAGATAAACGAGCCTCCCAATCGGGATGTTGCAACAGTTCGGTCCCCTGCCAATTCGCGGCAGACTCGATGGGATGAGGTTTGGACGGGATGGTGTTCATCAGATCAGAGGGGAGACTAGGGTTATCGCACGACACGGCCGCTGGTTGAACCGGCCATAAGGGTTTGAATGTCGTTCAATGTGCTGAAGTTGAAATCGCCAACGATGGAATGGGCCAAGCAAGAAGCGGCTGCTGCGAAACGAATTGCGGCTGAACCGGATGCTTGATCTTCTGTGACAAGCGAATAAATCAGACCGGCTGCGAAGGCGTCTCCTCCGCCAACTCGATCAACAATGTTTCGAATTGGGTAGGGGGCATATTGACCATCTTCGAGCGGAGCAAAGCAGGCTTGATTGTGTTCGGCCTCAAACAGCATAGCTCCCCAATTGTTATGAGAAGCCGATTGACTTTCCCGCAACGTAATGCCGACGCGATTCACATTCGGAAACTGTTCAATCAATTGACGAGCGACATCTGGGTAACGATCAATGGCAAGTTTACCAGCCTGCACATCTGTGTTTGTCGCTTGGATTTCCAGCACATCGCTGCAATCTTCTTCGTTGGCGATCACGAGATCGACGTTAGGTAAAATCTTACGCATTGTTTGTTGAGCCAACGCTTGCGCTGGTATCTCGGGTTGCCAGTTCCAAAGCTTTTTGCGGAAGTTCAAGTCGCAAGAGACCGAGAGGCCCCTTTGTTTGGCTTCCGATGCTGCGGCCAGAGTGCTTTCCGCAGCGGCCGCCGAAATGGCTGGAGTAATGCCGGTAATGTGTAACCAGCTTGCATCGGCGAAAATCTGATTCCAGTCGTAATGCTCTGATCCGGTTTGGCTGATCGTCGATCCCTCGCGATCGTAAAGCACTTGACTGGGACGTTGGTTCGCGCCAGTTTCCACAAAATAGAGTCCAAGGCGACCGCTCTCTCGTTGGACAATGTGTTGTGTGTCGACGCCCAAAGCTCGTAGTGAAGCAACGCACGCGTCTCCCAAAGGATTGGCAGGTAACGCGCTGACGAAGGTGCTTGTGATTTTGTCGTTCGAAGAAAATAGCATTGCGAGAGAGGCAGCCACATTGGCTTCGGCTCCCGCAAAGGTCACGTCTAAACTACCCGGCAGTGTCTGCCTGAGCCTGAGAAATCCCGGGGGCGTTAAACGTCCCATGATTTCGCCGAAAGTGACGATCTTCATTTGCTGAATACTTCCTTCCCGAAGAAACTGGCTCTAGCAGTTTGTTCCTTGACGGACGCTACCTGCCTGAGCAGTGGCTGCTTTTGCCACGTCCGTAATGATGTCCCATCGTTTTTCTGAGATGGCTGCTGCCGGTGCCAGCCAGGATCCACCCACCGCCAAGATGCTGGGATCTCTCAGGTAGATGCCAAAGTTTTCTGCATTGACCCCGCCGAGCGGAACAAAACGCACGCCCAAGTGCTGATAGGGAGCAGCCATGCTCTTTAAATAGGGCAAACCACCACTTGGTTCGGCGGGAAAAAACTTCAACTCTTTACAGCCGTAAGACAGGGCGATTTCGATATCGGAGGGCGTAGCGATTCCTGGAGCGAAAGGGAGGTCTGCTTGTTGCGCTTCTCTGACCACAGTGGGATTCATGCCAGGTGCGACACCAAACGCTGCACCCGCTTCGATGACTTCATGAATTTGTTGAGGTCGAAGAATCGTGCCAATTCCTGCCAGCATTTCGGGGACTTCGCTGCGTATAGCTCGTAATGCATCCAATGCGACAGGAGTTCTTAGCGTGAGTTCCATGGCGTCAACTCCGCCCGCCAGCAAAGCCTTTGCGATCGGAACCGCTTGCTGTAACTCCTCAATGATTAGAACGGAGATTACGCCGCAGTTTTCAATACGCGACAAAAGGGATTCTGGAAATTGGGATTCCATCATGATTGCCTCAACAAAAAGGTGTTGACGAACGACGAAAGGATCTATCTTATTCTTGTGGAACTGAATCGAACAGCCGGTTGAACCGAGTGTACCTGAATTGGAATGCCGAACTCGTCATCTGAGCGAAATCGTTTTCTACGTCACGATTCGCGAATCTTTGCGATTAATCAAAGGTGATTAACGTCGCTGGGTCCGATGAACTTGAGCTGCATTTTCGGTTTCCACGCCCATGTCATTTTGCTGCTGCATCCATTCTCGCAGGCGTTTTTTCATCTCTTGGATTCGTGTTTGGTGTGCAGGCACGGTTGCTAAGTTCGTCAATTCGTACGGATCGTCTTCGAGATCGTAGAATTCCTCCGCGGGACGTTTGAGATAGCGTTGGACGAGCTTCATCGCGTGGGGATTTGAAGCCGCTTCTCGAACCCACGATTTCCAGTAGTTCGCGGCATCGTGCTCAATGACCGTGTTGTGGAATCGAGAATCGGATAACAAATTTTGAATGTATTTGTAACGAGTTCCGCGTATCGATCGGATCGGAAATGGCGTTCCAGCCTTTATTCCCTGGGTCGTGTGTATTCCGTAGACCCAGGCATGGTGGTCATCGGCTTCGCCTTTCAGGACCTTCAGGAAACTTCGCCCATCACAGTCGCGACCTCCTGAGTCAGATCCTGCCTGTCCGGTGTCGATTTGCAGCGGATCGCCACCGGCAGCTTCCACAATCGTTGGCACGAAGTCGACGTACTGGACCATCGCCGAAGATCGAGTTCCCGCTGCAATCGTTGTTGGCCAACGGGCGAGAAAAGCGACCTGCAATCCGTATTCGTAACAGGTCCATTTGCCACCCGGCATTTGCGGACCTTGTTCGCTTGTCGCAACGACTAGAGTGTTTTTTGCCAGTTGGTGTTCGTCCAATAAATCTAACCAGTTGCCAACCTCCTGATCGAAGGCCGTGATTTCGCTTGCGTAAGCCGAAAATGCAGTGCGCATCTCAGCGGTGTCGACCAACCAGGAAGGCAACGTGAGGCGATCGGGGTCGTAATCATTCGGTCCTTCCGTCCAGGGGACATGAGGGCTCTTGGATGCCACGACAAGACAGAAAGGCTGGCTCTTGTCACGGGTTAAAAATGCCGGACCTGTCTTGGCGTTCAACAGTTCAAAAGGGAAAGATTCCTTCGGTCCAAAATGTTTTTTACCAATTAATCCCACTCGATAGCCCAAATCTCGTAAGTGGTGAACGATGCTATGCGTTCCCGGTTTGACCTTACTGTGGTTTGGGTAAGCCCCATTGCGAACTGGGAAGAGGCCCGTGTATAGCTGTTGTCGCGTGGGGGCACACATCGCCGTTGCGGTAAATGCGCGATCGAACGTCATCCCCTCCCGAGCTAATCGATCGAGATGTGGTGTGCGGATTTCAGCGTTGCCATAGGGACCGCAATCGCGACAGGCCATGTCATCAGCGATTAACAAAAGAACGTTCGGCGCGTTGCTGTTGCTCGCCTGGACTTCCAGGCAGAAGCCGATGGCGATTACGAACGTCAGCCAGTAAAAAGGTCGAATCAAACCGTGTCCTCCCTAGAGATCGAATCGATGAAGGACATCATAAATGAATGATGAAGGATTGGCGACTTTTGCTCGCCGATCTCAATAGAACGCAACTTGGCTTCCCAAGGCAGACTCTAACGAATGGCTTTGTCCGGAGTCGTTTTCTGAGCAAGATGAACCATGCGCACCATTTCGGGAGCGAGCATGCCGACCGTGTAAAGTTTCCCTGTCTTCTTGTTGAAGTCGTCTCCCTGCCAGCGGGAGATGCTGTTCCCCATGCGTTTACCGTAAGCGGTGGTTGTCATGCCCTTGATCCAATCATCGCCGTTCGGGATCTTGTAGATCATCGCATGTACGTCTCGTTTTCCTCTCGGCATCTGCGCGATCTTGTCGAGTCGATCGATACCCCCTGGGTAGCTTTTGATTTTCTTCAGAAAAGAGCGACCCCGTTTCGTCGCGTTGAGCTCTTTCGCAAGAAATGCATCGTTACCTAAAATGCGATTCATCAGCTGTTGGCGGTCCTTGTCGGTGACAATCCATGCGTCTTTCAGCATCGCCGTTAGTAATTTGTCGACTTGTGGTTTGGTGATCAGATCACCCGGTTGGTAATCCGAGAGTGTCGAAAAAAAGTTGACAACAAACGCCCTGACTTCTTCAGGATGGGGCCGCTGGGAGGGGCTCGCTTTTTCGGCTGCACTCAAACTTCCAATGATAAGCGAGCCTGTGACAATTGCAGACAAGATCGGGGAAACTGTGGTGTACATGGCGACCATTCCTTTTGCGGAAGGAACCTAACGATTAATTGGAACATGACGAGCTACGTTGGGCTTCGTCGTCCTACTTTAAGTCTAGCTCTCGTAGGGAACTTAAGCCTGCTCGAAGCATGATTCAAAACAGTTTGCCGATGGCACGGTAGATGTCATTAATATCGGTCGGTTTTTAGGCGGCTCCTGTTCCTGTTTTGGGGAATTAACTCACAATCCGCCAATTCGGCAGATCGTGCCTGCCGAATCTGGCAAGCCGTGACGATTGCGGAATTCATCACATGTGATGACCTGAGGAAAAAGGACGATGACTAAGTCCTCTACCGCAAGCCTGTTACGGCAGAGAACTCGACTTCACGGCCCCTTTGGCACAGTCTTTGCCTTTCTTGGAGTGCATGCGATTGCCAGAACTGTCAGAACGACAGGCCAACATTCGACACGACTGCTGTCACTCGCGAAACTGCTGTGGGTGACAACCTTGTGTCAATGCACAGGGCTCTCGATGGTGGTCGCCCACAAGCAAAAACTTTTGGTCTCTAACTAGATTGCGTCGGAACACGCAAATGGAGGTAAACATGAATCGTTGTGCTACCAATCGTCGACAAACTTCATTTCGTCCTGTTGATCTTTATCGGGAGATGGACAGCTTTTTAAATGGGCTTACGAGCGCTGAGTCGAAACCAAACTCTGAACTGATCGTGCCACGACTTAATGTCGCGGAATCGAATGAGCGGTATGAAGTTTCGGCCGATTTGCCGGGAGTCTCTCAGGAAAATGTGAATGTTGAAATCCACGAAGGACAACTCTTGATTTCCGGTGA
This sequence comes from Pirellulaceae bacterium, assembly GCA_029243025.1. Taxonomy (NCBI): domain Bacteria; kingdom Pseudomonadati; phylum Planctomycetota; class Planctomycetia; order Pirellulales; family Pirellulaceae; species Pirellulaceae bacterium. The sequence goes on from JAQWSU010000014.1 coordinate 7,170, forward strand.
GATTGCCGACAGTACTGAAAACTCAGAGATGACTTTCCACCGTGTTGAACGGCGGTTTGGGAAATTTGAACGGCAAGTCTCGCTACCCGAAAATGTAAACGAGCAGGATATCACTGCCATGTTCGAAAATGGGGTGTTGACTATCCAATTGCCAAAGAGCGAGAAGCCCAAGCCTACTCGCATTGAAGTTACAAGCCGTTCGGCCGAATAGGCCAAACGGGTTGTGGGAACCTATGGAAGCGGATCCTTGCGGGGCTCCGCTTTTTTCGTTGATACCTATCAGGCCACGCGACTGATTTTTCGCCTGATCGATAATGGGCCGATCTCGAGATTCAGCGACCCATGAATGGGTGTTGGAAAGGAACAGTTGTTGACTGTCGTCATTTGGATGGATTTGTTGTCGATTTAACAACAGGGCGAGATCGTTTACGCTTTTTTTTTCAGCTATTGCTGCCCTTTTGACGGCCAGTCAAAGTTTGGCACGTTGTCTGCGTGTGTCCTCTAACTCCGAAGTCCGGGGTCAACAGGTCGATTGTCGTTCCTGATTTAACTGCCGGACAACCTTCGTAATCTGGTAAGGAGCGAGATCATGAAGCGATGCGTAGGATTCTGTCTGATCGTTGGTGTAACGATGGGGATGACCATTGGGGTCGGAACCGGCGAGGCTTCCCCGGTGAAATCCGCTTTAAATCGAAACGTAGATTTGGCAATGGTAAATTCTCCCAGAAAGTTACCTCTCCAATTAGTGGGACGTTATCGCCGGGACGGTTACTATGCTTCGCCACATCATGTCCATCGGCATGACCGAGGGCACCATCGTTACCGTGATTACCGCGGCTACCGCGGCTATGGACCAGCGGTGCGACCCAACTATCGACCCCGCCACCATCATCGAGATCACTTTGTGCCTTATTCAGCGCCAGGCTGTGGATCCAGCTTTGGAATCTATTTTGGCTTCTAGGTGATTTGAAAACTCAGCGCCCCGAGATGTGGCTGGCTTGGGGCGGCTGGGGGAGGTCGCTTCCGTTGGGAAAGATCGCTCTTGCCACGACTGGGGATTTGCTTTCGTTCGGGAGCCAACTGGTGTTAGATGGTTCCTATCCCCACGATCTCCCGTGGGCAATTATCGAGATCTGGGGCTCTTGTTGTTGAGATCTGCCGTCAAATCTGGTTTCATCCCGTTGAGTCTCCAGCTCAAATCTTGTTTGGTTGATTCTTTCGACCCGTCACCAGGAATCGCTCTGATTTCGTTTTGGATGGGGTGATGTTGCCCCCGATACAGAAAATCGCTGCAGCTCCGTTTCGTTTTTCAAAGGATTTCGGAATGATGGGAAAAGCCAGCTTTTGATCGAGCATGGGCCGCTTGTCACGCCTGCTGGCGCGAGCGTATCATGCGTGGTTTCCCAGCTCGAACCCGTCGAAATGACTGTTTGCTGCCGAATGGATCTGCCATGTTGAGTTTGCAATCCGAGACCTCTGAGCGTTGGCTTAAGCAAGTTGATCAACATTTGGATCAGATTTTGATCGATCATGCTCATTGTGAAAAAAAAGCGGCTGGAACCGCCATGAATCTGCTCTCTGCCTATGTGGAGCACGAAGAGCTCACGAGTGAGATGGTGAAGATTGTCAGTGAGGAACTTGAGCATTTTGAGCTGGTATTGGAATTACTCAAAACTCGCGGGATTCGCTTTCAGCGGATGCGGGCCTGCCATTACGGTCGCGAATTGAATGATCTGGTGAACAAGCAAGAGCCCCAAAAAGCCGTTGATCGTTTGTTAGTCGCCGGTTTGATCGAAGCACGATCCTGTGAGCGTTTTGATTTGTTGCGAAAGCATCTTGATGATCGACAGCTGTCGGATTTTTACGGCAGTTTATTTGAATCGGAAGCACGTCATCATGCCACATATGTGCGATTAGCTCGTACTTTTGCCAGCGACGACGTTGTGGATCAACGCCTCACGGAACTTGCTGGGGCGGAAGCCGAGATAATTGCCGCAGGGCATGATTTACCTCGCATGCATAGTTGACGTAGTTCGCCTCGTCGTTGCTCAATTGTTGAGTGTGCGTCGATCGATCGTTGTAACCGTCAACCGATTTGCTAAATTGGGGGTCCAGGTTTTTCGAGGAGGTTGATGGGTTAATGGAGTCTTTGCCTTTGAAATCATCACAAGATCGCGCGGTCGGTGAAAGTTTGCTGCCTGACCATCTGCGGGGACACGAAGCAGCTATCGATTCGTTGCGTGCAACGGGACAAATGTTGCATGCTCGAGGATGGTCGGTGGGGACGAGCAGCAATTACAGTCTCGTGGTACGGCGAAATCCACTGGAGCTACTCGTGACGGCGAGCGGGATGGACAAGGGCAATCTGCTACCGAGCCACTTTGTACGAGTGGATGCAGATGGCAAGCCGGTTGTCGAGGGTCAGCCGAAGTCTTCCGCCGAGACGCTCCTACATTGCATCTTGGCGAAACAGCCCGATGTGGGTGCGGTGCTGCACACGCATTCGGTGTGGAGCACTGTGCTGTCCGGGATTTTCTTCGAAGATGGTGGCTTAGAAGTCGAAGGTTTTGAGATGCTGAAAGGGTTGGAAGGAATACAAACTCATCAGCAGCGAATTTGGGTGCCCATTTTTGATAACACCCAGGACATTCCCTCACTCGCCGCGGATATCGAGGAGCGATCATTGGCCGGCAACAGCCCGGTGCCTCATGGCTTCTTGATTCGACAGCACGGCCTCTATACTTGGGGCCGCGACCTTTTTGCCGCGCGTCGACATATTGAGATTTTTGAATTTTTATTCGAGTGCGTAGCTCAAAAAATGATCCTGCAAAATAGCTTACCGGCGTTCAGGGCGTCGCTGTCCTGAACCGATGTCCTGGTTGCTTGCCAACTTGTGAGAACAAGGGAGAAAATAAATGGCCCGTATCACTGTTTCTGAGGAAGATCGTCGGATTGAAGACGTTGAGGAGATCCGCCGTTTTCTCGAGCCGTTCGGGATTTGGTACGAAAAGTGGGACGTTGAGGGACGGATCGGACCGAATGCTGAGAACGACGAGATTTTGGCGGCCTACGCACCGGAAATCGAACGGTTGAAGGAGGCGGGGCAGTTCGTCACCGCCGATGTGATCAACGTTAATCCAGACACGCCTGGACTTGATGGAATGCTGGCTAAGTTTAGCAAAGAGCATACCCACACCGAAGATGAAGTCCGTTTTACCGTGAAAGGGGCGGGCGTTTTCCATATTCATCCTCAAGAGGGGCCCGTCTTTGCTGTGCAGGTTGAGTCGGGTGATTTGATCAACGTGCCCGCTGGCACGCAGCACTGGTTTGATCTCTGCTCCGACAAGACGATTCGCTGTATTCGTTTGTTCCAAGACCCGGCCGGTTGGGCACCGCATTACGTGGCGGAAGGCGTGGATGAGAATTACGCGGCCGTTTGCTGGGGGCCCAACTACCTCACCACCGATGAGGACGACGTTGATTCCGTCGTCAAATTGTGATTTGTTTTAATGGACAAGCCGTATTGTTGGACATCGAAGGTACAACTTCTTCGGTGTCCTTTGTCTATGACCAAATGTTTCCCTTTGCGAGGCGAGAGCTGGAAGCGTTCCTGGAGCTGAATTGGCAGGATTCGGAAGTTCAACAGGCCGCTGATTGGATCGCCCAGGATGCGGGACACACCTCTCTGTCTGCATGGTGTGGCGAACGAGTGTCGGCTCGACAAATCAAACTTGTGCGTGATGAAGTGGTTCGTCTGATGGATGGTGATGTCAAAGCCACCGGATTAAAGCAATTGCAGGGGCTGATCTGGAAAAGGGGCTTTGAGTCGGGGGAATTGCAAGCACATCTCTTTGGCGAGGTGGCGGAGAATTTGCGCCGTTGGCATGCTGCGGGAATCGATATTCGCATCTATTCTTCCGGGAGTGTTCAGGCACAAAAGTTGTTTTTCGGTCATACGATCGATGGTGACCTGCTGTCGTTATTTCGTGGACACTATGACACTACGATCGGAGCAAAACGCGAAGCGTCCAGTTATTGTGCTATCGCTAGTGACTATCAAATTCCGCCACAGCAGATCTTATTTCTCAGTGATATTCCCGCTGAACTTGATGCGGCTCTGGAGGCCGGATTACAGACGGCGCTCTGCCGACGCCCTGGGAATGCAGCAGTTAATTCGGATCACGGACATGATGTGATCGATGGTTTCAGCGAAGTTCAATGGTCGGTTGGACGGCCGTCAAGCCGTTAATCTTTGCCGGGATTCTGCAAACCCTATAATGGGCGCTAGCATTGCATCAAGCGTTGATTCGCCACTCTTTGATGTAAATTCTTGACCATGCTTTACCTCGGTGTATCATTCCAATGAACTGCACGGTGCAGTTCGTGCTCGGCCAATTTGGATGCACACGGAGGTCCGTATGTTTACGGTTCGGTCGTTTCATTTGCGGGTGCGGTCAGGCTATCAGAGCGCGGTCGGAGTGCTCACACTGGTTGCAGTCCCTGTTGTCGTCGCTCAAAACCCTTGTGTGCACTTTGATGTGCCGGAAGTCGTTTCCTGTCGCGTGCGCATTGATGATGCCTTTCAAGCTGACAATGCGGGCGAGATGTTGGTCGAAGCAACCTTCGACGTGTCGTCTTTGGTCCGTGTCGGGCGTGAGTCTGATTTAAGTCAATACTTGTACGTTGTGGAAAGCCCCGATCGGAGCTTGCGGGTCGCGGATTACTCGCCGAAGACAAAAATGATTTCTCCTGTTTCCGGTAATGTGGGAGTCCAGCGGCACTCTGAGGCATCATCGAATTTGGGAATCAGTGGTTCTTTGTCACCCGATGCGCGGGCTTCGGTTCAAGCGTCAGCCTCGAAAGACAATTCGAATGGCGCTAAATTTAACTACGAATTGCTTCCGCCGAAACAGCTGTTGTTTGCGAGTGGCACGGTTGCTCGCGGGACGGCCGTCTATTACAAGCTTCGATCTTCGCAGCAAACCTCAATGGATGGCGTGAAGCAGTTTGGTGTTGTGTTCCGTGTTCCTAGCTGCTGGCGAGGCGACTATGTTCGGTTGCGATGTGCCGCCTACCAGCGATCCGGATCAGGCAAACAGCAACCGATTTGTGGATCATCCGAATTTCTGGTGGGCTTGTACCTTGTCGGTGATGATGTGGCCAAGGCAACGGTCATTGAATTGACAAAGTCAGACCTGGAATTACGCGGCTTGGCTCAGCAGAGTCGTGACTTGATCGATCGGCAACGATTTCCCTCGATGACGGACAAATTGGGCTCGCTGTTCAATGTCTCTGAGCCCAAGATTCCAGAGGATTGGTTTCGTCGAGTGATCCGAAGTGATGCGGGGCGAATGCAATCTTTCGAGCGGCATTTGCCCGACGAGTTACGGGAGTCCGTGCGTCGATATCGCAAAGCTCGTGTGCGGGTTCGCACCTTAAGCAAGCCGGTCGATGTCGATGATTCGGTCGATGATTTGACTGCTCTCGCCTCGTGATTTGTTAGGCGTTTTCAATCGCTTGGATCACCAATCGGCCCATCGCTTCGGTGCTAATCGACTCGCGTCCAGCGGCAATATCTGCCGTGCGGTGCCCGGCGTCAAGCACAGTGGCAACCGCTGATTCGATCGCTTTTGCTTCGAGTTCTAGCCCAAGAGAGTGGCGCAAAAGCATGCCGCAGGCTAAGAGCGTGGCGAGCGGGTTTGCAATTCCTTTACCAGCAAGGTCAGGTGCCGATCCGTGGATCGGTTCGTACAGGCCGGGACCCGGTTCACCCAGAGAAGCGGATGGTAGTAGGCCGAGTGATCCGGGTAACATCGATGCCTCGTCGGTAAGAATGTCACCAAACATGTTGCCTGTGACTACCACATCAAAGTCGGCAGGACGTGAGATCAAGTGCATCGCCATGGCATCGACGAGTACGACTTCATATTTGATTTCGGGAAACTCCTCCCGAATAACACGCTCCGCGACTTCACGCCATAAACGAGAAACCTCAAGTACGTTGGCTTTGTCAACGGAAGTGACTCGTTGACTACGTTGCATGGCTGATTCGCCAGCGAGTCGTACAACGCGCTCCACCTCCGAGACACGGTACGTCATTTCGTTGAACGCGGACTCCTCGTTCTCGACGGTCCGACGACCCGAGTCGCCAAAATAAATGCCGCCGGTCAGTTCACGTACAAATAGAATGTCGACACCGTCGATAATCTCGCGTTTAAGAGGAGATGCATCGAGTAGGTCCGCGTGGGGGCAGATCGGTCGCAAGTTTGCGAAGAGTCCCAGTTCCTTACGGATTTTCAGCAAGCCAACCTCGGGACGGGTCGCAGCACGAGGATCGTCCCATTTGGGGCCGCCAACTGCTCCAAGCAATACAGCGTCAGCTCCGCGACAAGCCTCGAGGGATTCGGTTGGCAGCGGGTCCCCGCATTGATCGATGGCGCAACCTCCAATCAAATGCGATTCGAAGTCAAATTCATGACCAAACCGTGAGGCAATCGCATCGAGAGCGAGTTTCGATTGTTGGACGATTTCCGGGCCGATGCCGTCGCCGGGTAGCAAAACGATTTTGGCTTGCACGAATTCTTCTCTTTCTATCTCAATGAAATGAAGCAAAATTTGGAACGATGTCTTGTGAAGATAGGGCGAACGGCGAGTGGATTCAAGGTGCGAACTATCGCGTTGAGCTATCGTTTTTCCAATTCTGACCGCTCGATTCCCTGGCTTCTCGATCGGACATGGCGTTCTGAAGCTTCGATTTCGCGCCGAATAGGTGGGTAATCTTCCCGCCGAGTCGCCGCTCGAGCATAGCCCTGTCGAACCAGTTCGCCGTTGATCAACGTGTGATCCAGATAAACGTAAGCCAATTGGATCTGCTGCGGATCGACGCGACGTCGATCGAACCTGATCCGGACAATTTGGCCGAGTAGGCGTCGCTGAAGATAGATTTCCATGTCGGTTCGGACAAACTCGATACCGAGCAGTTTTATAGAACCAGTTAGCTCGCGATTGCTAAGACGAATGCGATCGGCGTCGATGCTGACAACTCGATAGACGCCTGGAGGCAAGGGGGCGACCAACTCCGGCCACAAGGGCGTCCGAGCCCAACACGTCCAGCGAAAGATGAGGAGTGCGAACAGCACAGACGCCCAGGCAATCATCGATCGCCTGCGGATTTGTGTCGGGAACGCTATTCGAGGCACGGTCAGAGTGACTCGTTAGTTCTCGCTAAAGTCCATCAGTTTTGCCGTTTCACGCCCTACAGGGTTCCTGAGGAATTGTCGGTGGCAGTCACTGCAAAGATCATATCGCTTTCGTTGATAGACGCCCTCGCCAATCAACGGATTTTCCGCGTCTTCCGCGTGCTCCATGATTTCGTGTAACTCCATCAGATGATCACGATCGTCATCTTCGATAACTTCACCGTCGATCGGTTCCATCACCGCTTCGATTTCGACTCGTACGACGTATCTAAGTTCGTCATTGGGGTCGACAGGCCGACCACATCGATCACAGGAGTAGTGAATCATGATTGTCCTTTCCTTTGGACTGACTGAGGAAAAATTCTGATCGCTCCGTCTCACCCTTTTCGTCACATCAACACTCCATCGTAATCGCTGATCTACCTCCTAAGCAAGTCGACGTGAGTCCTAAGTGGAAGATAGTTGCAGAATCATCCTTGGATTCGTTCGCATTCGCGCATCAAGAGGTCCTTGAAGGTGTTGCCGATACGAAACGTTGGGGATAGGAGTCAAGTCGTAGCGAATTTGGCTTTCCTGTGAAGATTTACCTTTTTGGTTTTCTGTTCCGACTTTTCTGACTACAATGTTCAAGGTCACGAGCGCCATTCAGATCAAGGTTGCCATGCAAGCTTTGCCGCCCACGGGATATCTGATGCCTGACGCCCCAAACGACCGAGGTCACCCCCTGATTTCGAGACTTTGAGCGATGATAGCGTACGACACACAGCAAGAAACATCGACCGCACTCACGGCGAGTGTGCTCGTTCTGAATCGTGTTTACCTCGCCGTACACATCGTTAATGTGCGGCGTGCCTTCGGACTTCTTTATCGAGATCTTGCCGAAGTGTTGGACATCGAAGATGGGCAGTATGCCAACTATGATTTTCCAACTTGGCTCGAAATTAGCGAGTTGAAGTCCGAAGAACGAACCCCTGAAGACGATTGGATTCGTAGTGTGAATTATGAGGTGCAGGTGCCTCGTGTCATTCGCCTGCTGAGTTACGATCGGGTTCCAAAGCATACTCTACGCTTCAATCGTCGTAATCTATTCGCCCGCGATGGGAATCGGTGCCAGTATTGCGGACGGACTCCGCCTTCTCAGCAGTTGAGTCTTGATCATGTGGTGCCACGCAGCCGCGGGGGGAAGACAACTTGGGAAAACATTGTTTGTTGCTGCGTTCGTTGCAACACGCGAAAGGGCGGTCGGACCCCTCAGGAAGCCCACATGAAACTCTTGCGAAAACCTCGCAAGCCGAATCATAGTCCGATGTTGCTTCATAAGCTCAAGAATCCCAAGTATTCAACTTGGCGTGCTTTTCTCGGCAACCTGGGTGAATCTGCAGAAGTTGCTTAGTTCGACAGTTCCCTGGCTCGCGGGGAAACATCCCGTCAGATAGACGGAGATTGTTTAGCTTGATTGCAGTCCGTCGGCGCAGTCGATATCGTAGGGTCTTTGCTGCCCGCTCGTGGATTGACAAAGGAACGAATTTGATGAAGCGACGAACATTTCTGCAATCGACGTTGACCGCCGGCTGTTTACCTTTCCTCACGAGAAGCCCGTTGCTCGCCGCGGAAGGCGATCGTGAACCGCGACAGTTTCTCGAGTGGCGGCGTTACGTTTGCAAAGACCAACGGCAGCATGATCTTGTGTTGAGCTTTTTGTCGAAGGCTCTCTTTCCTGCCTTGGAAAAAAGTGCAGCGAAACCTGTTGGTGCCTTTGTTGACGTTGATGCGTCGAAAGATTTGGCGATTTACACGCTGATGCCTTTTGATTCGCTGCAGCAGTACCTGGAGCTTCCCGAACAGTTGATGGCTCGCTCGAGCTTCGCTCAAGCAGCACAACCCTATTTGACCACCGAAAAATCAAGCCCCGCGTACGAACGCATCGAAAGCAGTTTGATGATTTCGTTTTCCGGAATGCCCCGCGTCGAAATTCCTAGAACGGGTGAGCGGATTTTTGAGTTGCGAATCTATGAAAGCCATAACGAACTGAAGGCGGCGCTCAAGGTCGAAATGTTTAACGAAGCCGAGTTAGATATTTTTCGCAAGGTGGGGTTGGATGCGGTCTTCTTTGGACAGTCGCTTTTTGGTCCTGATCTCCCGAATTTGACTTACATGTTGGGCTACAAGGACATGGAGGAGCATGGTGCAGCTTGGAAGGCTTTCTTAGATCATCCCGATTGGAAAGTTTTGAAAGCAAACGAACGCTACAAGGATACCGTTTCCAAAATTCGCAATCGATTCTTGCGACCTACCGACTTTTCGCAAATTTGAGCTCTGTTGGACGGGGAAGTCCGGACTTCCAACGTGGAATGTTCCAGGAAGCCGACGTCGACGATTGTTTTCGGTTAAAACTCGTCTCTTGTGGTAGTCTTGGCTTCCTTGCGGATCCCGTTGACCATGATGATGGGCGGTTGAACGCGTAACTAATTCGCTAGTCTTGCCAGTTAAGTTGGTCGATGCGTTTTAATTCCGCTTCGATATCGTCACCTTCATAAAATGACAGCCAACCGGAAAGCTGTTGGGTTTCGCCCGGTTTGCAATCGGGGAAGCGGGGGTCTGAATGAAGGCAAGGGCAGGGTGCGTTGGCCCATGTTCGATGGAGAGGCGACCAGGCTGTAATAATCCATTGTCTCTCGTTTTTCGAATGGCAGACGGCGTATTCGTTACGGAAAAACTTGTTGTCGTTGGTTTGTTGTTCGAATCCGGCAGCAGCTTTCAGCATGACACAGTTTTGAACTCGTAAATCTGACAACGCTTGTTTGCTGCCGTTGGTTAACCACATTTTCATGCGGATCGCCCCACTGTCGGGCCAGACTCGGGTGCGAAATTTGATTCCGTTGGGAAGGCTACGAGTCCCTGACATCGCGCCATCGTCGTTCACTTGCCATTCAAGCTTCTCAAGCTTTTCGCCACGTTGGTCCCAAACGGTTGGGATATGGGTGTGGGCCAAATAAGTCAGGCCGAGATTTGACCAAATGGCTTCGGGGACATCGAGAACGACATAACTTGATTCATCCCACGGAGTGAAGACACTCAGCTTGGTTTCTCGTTGCGGGTTTATCGCGCCATCCAAAAATCCGATTCGTGGGTGCCGCCCGCCCGGATAGGGCAACATCAACAAGGGCGCTGTTGCCGAACGCTTGGGGCGGGTTGCTGATCTAATCTGAAATCTTTTCAAAGCCGCTTTGATTTCCTCATTCGAAAGGCCTGTTGCGGCCCGGATTTCATCGGGGCTGAAACGATGGTACCAAACCATGTTTTGGAGCCAGCTTTCGAGCTCGGCGTCGGTCGAAGGGCGGCGTGTGTTTGGCGGCTCATCCCCGACGGAAAGGTTGGTCGTGAGTGTCAAAATTACGAGGAAAAGAAATGTTATCGACTTCATTGAATGTCCTCCCTTTCGTCTTGGCTTGTAAGCGTCGACAATTCTAGAATGAGCCTGCATCTCGATTCGCCTAGCATAGTATCATAGAGACTTGGGCGCCGCTGGCGTCGACTCCTTTCTCGACAGGATTTTGCTATATGTCTCACAGGTCGTCTGTGGATTGTCTTCGTATTACTTGCCTCGTCTGGATCGCAGGGATGCTTGCAGGAGGGTTGGGTTGTGGAGCCGATCGGTCATCGCTGTCGTCGTCGGCAAATGAGCCGGTAAGTTCTGAGACTTCGTCTCAAGCGGACAAGCTGGTGGCAAAAGATTCGTTGGTCGTTGTCGAAGCCGTCAGCCCGGTTGACGATCCGGCTCAGCAGGGGTGGGAAACCGAGGTAGTCAGCAGTCAGGTCGACAAACAGCTAAAGCAACTCAGTGAGTTGATTGAAACTTCTCCCAAGTCCCTGCCCGAATTTGTTTCCGATTCCTTTACCAGTCCACTGTTACGGCCGAAAAGTTTGGAGACGGTGTTTGAAACCGACGCAATTTCCGTAAGACGATGGCATCCTGCCGACGACGGTCGCGTCGAGGCGGAACGATCGGAAGCATTTCTGCCTGCCCTGCGCAAGCTGGTCGCACATGTGGGTGATCTTCAGAATGTACGTACGAAGACGAAAGTTTTTGGGGTTGAGCTGCAACAAGGAGAAGCTTCCACCGATCTGTACTTTCAATTGTTTGGCGAGCATGCCTCTGGCAAGCTGCAAGTGAATACGACTTGGCGCTGTGTTTGGTCGACCGGTAAGCAGTTGGAGTTACAGTCGATTGAACCTTTGGCCTACGAAGAAGTCGTCACATCGGGAGACGCGAGCCCGCTCTTTGCCGATCGTACCTATGCGGTGCTTGATGGTCCCGTGTTTCAGCAACAATTGCAGTACGGGGTAGACCATTGGTTGGACCGAGTTGAATTAGCGCGTGGCATCGATATTGGGGGATGGCAAGGGCTAGCCATTGCGGATGTGAACCAAGATGGTCTCGACGATCTTTATGTTTGTCAACCAGGTGGTTTGCCGAATCGATTGTATGTTCAGAATGCAGACGGTACCGCCACCGAAGTGTCGCAGGTTGCGGGAGTGGATTGGATCGAGTCTTCCCACGCGGCTCTGTTTGTCGACTTGGATAACGATTCGGATCAGGATTTGTTGGTAGGTGTCGAAAGTGGGGTCTTGATCCTCAGTAATGATGGTCGTGGCAACTTTAAGCCGCGAACATCGATGGTCTTGCCCGCTGCGCTTCCTTATTCACTGGCCGCGGCTGACGTTGACGTTGACGGAGATTTGGACGCTTACGTGTGCTGTTACAATCGGCGGCAAGGTATTAACCGTCATTTGTTGTTCGCGCGACCGGTTCCCTACCATGATGCTGACAATGGGGGACGCAATGTTTTACTGCTCAATTTGGCCACCCCGGTGACCGGTGCCTGGAGGTTCGGCTATGGAACAGGCCGCTTGGGGCTTGACGAGAACAATCGAAAGTTCAGCTATGCGGCGGCCTGGGAGGATTACGATAATGATGGTGATCTGGATCTTTACGTAGCCAATGACTTTGGCCGAAATAATCTCTATCAAAATCAAGCCGGTCACTTTCAAGATGTGGCCGCAGATGCGGGTGTGGAGGATATTGGGCCCGGCATGTCGACTTGTTGGGGAGACTACAATAATGACGGCTTCGTTGATCTATATGTGAGCAATATGTTTTCTTCGGCTGGGAATCGCATCACCCAGCAACAGCAGTTTCAGCAGCAGGCCGATGCTGCAACTCGGTCGGCCTTTCGTCGACATGCACGGGGCAACTCGTTGTTTTCCAATTTGGGAGATGGTCGATTCGAAGATGTTGCCGTGCCTGCCGGAGTGGTTTTAGGGCGTTGGGCCTGGGGGTCAAAATTTGCCGACTTGAATCACGATGGTTGGCAAGATTTGATTGTGACCAACGGATTTATTACGCAAGAAGATTCAGGCGATTTGTGAAGCTTTTATTGGCGGCAGGTCGTGTCGCGTTCACCCACCGGGAATCAGCAACAAGATCCTCAGCAGGCCTATCTTTCCGCCTGGCAGGACTTGGCAAAGCGGATTTCACAGGGACAGTCGTTTAGTGGACGTGAACGTAACTGTGTTTTTCTGAATACGCGTGGTCCCCGATTTGCAGATGTCTCAGCCGTGATGGGGCTAGATTACTTGGACGATAGCCGTGCCGTCGCGGTCACCGATTGGGATCAAGATGGTGACTTGGATTTGTGGGTGGCCAGTCGTACCGCGCCGCGAATACGTTTTCTGCGCAACGATGTCAAAAACGAAAATCATTCGGTTTCGTTTCGTTTGATCGGAGATCCGCGAGCTCGGTGCCCTCGTGATGCCATCGGGGCACGTGTGATTCTCACCGTTCGCGATGCTGACGGCAATTTGAGCGAACGGATTCAGACATTGGCAGCCGGTGACGGCTTCTTGAGTCAATCGTCGAAACGTTTGTTTTTCGGTATTGAAAAGGGAGCTAAGCCCGAGCAGGTGGTGGTGCGCTGGCCAGGGAGTAATGAGGTTGAGCGTTTTGATGGTCTGTCGCTCAATCAGCATTTTTGTCTTGAACAAGGAACCGGCATCGCCGCACGACTGTCGGCTCGAGGTAAGCTTGCTGAATTTACCGATACGCGTACTTATTCGATTGATTCCGCCACGCCGCCCGCATCAGGCAAGACACGGGTTTGGCGATCAAGTCCTCTGCCCGTGCCGTCACTTCGCTATGAGTCGTTGACGGGAGAATCTTGCGAAGTTTCGACACTTCATCGCGGACCGTTGTTCATCACTCTCTGGGCGACCTGGTGTCTTCCCTGTGTGGAAGAATTGAAGGTATTGACGAAGCATCAAACATCGATTGTCGAGCATGGTGCGACCGTTCTGGCGTTGAATGTTGAGCTGCTGGAACAGACGTCCAGCTCGAAAAGCAAGCACCAGATCTCGCAAGTGCTCAAGGAAATGGAATATCCTTTTTTTAACGGTCTTGCCAATGTCGATCTGCTTCAGCAACTCGATTCGCTGCGAAAGCAAACGATATATCGTGACGAGCCGATGCCGCTCCCGACCGGGTTCTTGCTTGATGAACAGGGACGTCTCCGTGTTGTCTACACCGGTGTCGTAGAGCTCGAATCGCTGCTTGACGACCTTCAACATCTTCAGGTTGATAAACAGGAATCGCGAGATCGGGCGATTCCCTTTGCAGGACGTTGGTCGGATGCTTTATTTGTCACGAATCCGATTGCCATCGCTACGATCTATCGTGAAGAGCGTCAGTTGGAAGATGCGGTTGCCTACTTGCAACAATATTTGGCAAAAGAAAAGGTACCCGATGAGACCGATCAGACGGTCTCTGCCCGACAAACCCGACGCAGGCTGGCCGACGTCCATCGTTTGTTAGGGCGTATCGCATTGGATCAGCAATCAACCCAAGCGGCTCTCGATGCATTGAAGCAGGCGCTGCGATTGGATCCCTTCCATTTCGATGCTCACGTCGACTTAGGCCAGGCGATGATGCGAGCTCAGCGATCCGATTTGGCCGTGAAAGCGCTGAAACGAGCGGTGAAGATTCGTCGGGATGATCCCAACTCGCAAAATCAGTTGGGATTGGCACTGCTTGGGGCCGGTGATATCCCGGCCGCGGTGGCAAGCTTTGAAAAAGCACTTAGCTTGGATCCGAAATGGTTGCCAGCCGCGAATAATCTGGCGTGGCTGTGGGCGACCCACCCGGACGAACAGCATCGAGATGCTGGTCGGGCCGTGGACGTGGCGGAGCAATCAGTGCGGCACAATGGGGAACGTCCCGACGTTCTGGACACGTTGGCCGCAGCCTATGCGGCTAACGGTGACTTCGAACAGGCGATTGAGACGGCCGCACGCGCTCTCGGACTCGCTAAGAAAATGAAACGTCAGGAACTGGCCCAACGGATTGAAAGCCGGCTGCAGCTTTATCGCAGCGGCCAAGTTTATCGGGACCCGTGATTGCAAGCTCGTCCCGTCTGGAAGAATCGGCAAGCGGATATCAATTCGTCAGCCCGAAAGCAACAAACAGGATTTACTAGGTGTACAGAGTAGTGGCACTGGTTAAGATAAGCGTCCGTGTGGGCATTTTTCGGACATCGTTTGGAGGGAATTCCATGGCGAAAATGGGAGTTTTGATCGGCTGTTGTTTACTCCTTGTAGGTACCTCAATCCGTGCAGAAATCATTGCTGATTCTGTCGAGGATTGGTCGTTTGAAGGGATACAAGGCGAAAATAATTGGTTTAATGGTTATTACAATCTCACCCTCGATCAAGATGACGGCGATGGAATCTATCAGGCGTCGGACTTCACCGCATTTTTAAATGATGATTCGGGTGAGATCTACGAAGATGGTGAGAATCATTGGAATGGTAATTCGTGGCGACTCTTCCGAGACACCGATCCCAATACGGGGCCTTGGACTTCGATTAATCAAAATGGCGGTCATCCAAACGGATTGAACAGCGCTGCCCCTCCGTCGGTGGATGACTCGATGCAGGAAGAGCACTGGTCGGTGCGTCGCTGGGTTTCCAGCTACGAAGGCGAGGGCTCACTGATCGCGACGTTGGCAGCAACCAATACGAATTGTGGAAATGGAACTTCGGTTCATTTGTTCCAAAATGGAGTGGCAATCGGCTCCTCGTTGGCCACTGCCGGTCCGACTCCAGTGAGTGAAATAATAGGCGTTAATCTGGCTATTGGTGATGTGATCGACTTTGCCCTCTCACCCGTCGGGATTGACGGTTTGGGAGCTGATGGTTGTGACGGTTCCGCTTTTAACTTGGCCGTGACTAACGAACCCGGTCCCGAACCTCCCGCTCCCGCCTTTGCGGATTCAGCGCGGGATTGGTCGGCCACCGGAACGCAAGGCGAGAACAACTGGTTCAACGGCTACTACAATCACACGGATGACGCAGATGGAAATTACCAGCAAGAGGACTTCATGCCCTTTACCAATTCAGAGGGACCGGATGGCGGTGATGTGGAGCCCGATGGAAATCATTGGACGGGAACGAGTTGGGATCTCGATTCCCAAGGTGCTCCTGGTCCGTGGACTTACTTAGGTGCAACGGGAACTCACCCCAATGGGACCAACAGTGCCCCGGATGCAGAGCACTGGACGATTCGTCGCTTTGTCGCCTCCGATTTGGCGGGCACCACGCCAGTTGAGTTGAATTGGAAGATGGCAAAAACGAATCTCAATGGTGATGGGGTTACCGGTGCTTTGTTCGTCAATGGTGAAAAAGTGGATGCTGTGACGATCGCCGGTGGCGATGGAGCAGGCGTCGACCGTAAGTTCTATGTGAATGCAAATCCTGGTGATGTGATTGACCTAGCTTTGACGCCCATTGGGCTGACGAGTGAGGTTGATGGTTCTGACGGTTCGAGTAACCAGTTGATAATCAATACAGAACTGCCGGATGGACCGCTCTATAATCCCGGTGATACGGTTGCTGATTCCATTGCCGATTTCTCGGGTGAGCAAGGACAGGATGGATGGTTCTATGGTCTTTACGACCAACGTCTCGATGTCGAAGAAGGTGACGGCGAGTACAGCGTTGATGAATTCGAGGCGTTCTTGAATGATGGATCTGAGTTTATCTGGGACGATCCTGAAACTTGGCGCGAAAGTGAAAATCAGTGGAACGGAAATATCTGGGATGTTGTTGATCAAGGTGTGATTGCAACCGGACCTTGGACTCAGATTGGTGCCGCCAATGGACATCCCGCAGCCAACGCTCAAGAAGATCCAGAAGTTCACTGGGCCATCCGTCGATGGGTGAGCGATGTGGAAGGCGAATACAGCATTCTCGGCATGCTCAACAATACCAGTGCGAACGGTGATGGAACCGTCGGCCGTATTCTGTTGGATGGTGAAGAAATCTGGGCAGAAGTCACCGACGGTGACATCGTCGATGTGGACCTCACCGTCGCGCTGTCGGAAGGATCGATTTTGGACTTTGTGATCGATTCGGATGGGGCCGGCAATTTTGATTCCGATGATCCCTTTACAATTGCTGATGTCAACGACGGAAGCGATGGAACGACCTTTTCGGTTACGATCGGTCAGCGATTCCTGTTTACCCCTGGGGGAACTCAAGGTGATTACAACGGCAACGGTCTGTTGGATGCGGGTGACCTTGATTTGCAGACTTCTGAAGGCATTGCCAATCAGGATCTGAGATATGATGAAAACAAAGACGGTGTTGTGAATGTTGCGGATCGAGTTCTTTGGGTCAACGATCTGAAGAATACCTGGATGGGCGACGCTGATTTGAACGGCGCCTTCGACAGTTCTGATCTGGTTGCCGTTTTTGCTGCCGCCAAGTACGAAACGGGTGAAGCTGCCAGTTGGGCACAGGGAGACTGGGACGGCAACTCGACCTTCAGCTCGAGTGACCTAGTGGCCGCCTTTAGTAATGCCGGTTACGATGCTGGCATCCGACCTGGTGGTCCCAATCCAGCGACCGCCGCCGTGCCGGAGCCATCCAGCCTCGTGCTCGCGGTGATTAGCCTATTTGGAATTGCCGGCGCCCTGCGTCGTCGAAACAAATAGGTCGGATTTACAAAACTCAAAAGCCTTCCTGAACTTTTCTGTTCGGAAGGCTTTTTTTATTGGTCGTGCCTGAACGCCGATCGTTTTAAGTTTTTGACAGGGGCCGCCGCGCACAGGGGCCGCCGCGCACAGGGATTGGGATGTCCATATGCAACTTTGCAGTCGAGGCGAATGAGGTTTGAAACATATTTTGACGGTATCGACCTATGGGAAGGGGAGGGAACGACTGTGTTCTTTGGAAGCTTCGAGCCCCTTCTCCCTTTATCGACCCTTTTTTGTTGGTTTTGGGATAGTATGGAATCCGGTGTGATCGCTCATTAATGGGAGTGATGTGCGAGTGCGAACAGGTATCGTTGGGGTCCATCTAGCTTGGGATTTGCTGGAGCAGACATGCTGAATTCTTTACGAAAACAATGGCGGGAAATTGCGACTCGACAGCGAGTTGTTGGGACGCGACAACGGAGCCCAATGTCGGTTCGGGCTCTCGAATGCTTGGAACCACGTGCAATGTTGGATGCGACGGTGATCATCAGCGAGGTGATGGCGCGAAACGATGAGGGATTACAGGATGAAGATGGGGATCGTCCTGATTGGATTGAACTGCTGAATATGGGTCGTGAAACGGTTGACCTCCATGGTTGGCATTTGACCGATGATGTCGAGGATCTCAACAACTGGCAGTTCCCGCCCATGCGGCTGAATCCGGGGGAGCACTTGATCGTTTTTGCCTCGGGAAAAGATCGAGACAATCCTTTCCGTCCGCTCCATGCGGATTTTAAACTCGAGGGGGATGGCGAGTATCTTGCTCTGACTCGTCCGGACGAAACGATTGAATTTGAATTTGCACCGGATTATCCGGCGCAAGTCGAAGATGTGTCCTATGGCATACCAAATCAAATTTCACAAACCATGTTGGTGAATGAAGGGGCGGCGGCACAGGTCCTAATTCCAGTTGACGATCGCTGGGATCCGGTCGATTTAGCGAATGGTCAATTTCAGGGAAGTTGGCTCGATCCGCAGTTGGAGACTACGACGGATCCTTGGTTTTTAGCGACAACAGGCATTGGGTTTCATGACGCAGCCGACGACTCAACTCCCCAACCTGGTGAAGGTCTTGAGGTTGCATCTTCAAAATCACAATTTAGTTCTTTTCAAAACCGTGACGGTTGGCGATACGGCTATTGGGACGGTGCAACTGACGAAGATGGTTTGTATCACGACGACGAATTTCGCAGCTTTGTTTGGTCAGGACTGACCACCATCACAACACGGAATCATTGGGATGGTACCAAGTGGGATCTGGCGACTACACCGAATGCGTCTCAGATTGAATTGAGTTCTGAGGGAGGGCATCCGAGCGGAGAGAATTCGGACGGATTGCAATATGCGGTGCGGCGATGGACCAGCGAAGTAGCGGGGTCAATCCTAATTCATGGTCGATTGGAGAACCCGACGCCCGATGGGGATGGTGTCGTCGCTCGAGTTTTTGTCGATGGGAGCGAAGTTTATTCGCGACAAGTCAACGGATTTGGAATCGACTATCGATTCGTTGTGCCAGTCAGCGATGGTGATCGAGTGGATTTTGTGATTGATCCAGGGAGCTTGAAAGACGATGTGGGTGATCAAACAATTTTCACGGCGATGATTGAAGATGTGACCGAGTTAGTTGGAGAGGCTGGCGGTGCGCCGACTCTCGCAGATCACATTGCCAGCGACATCGGTTCGGTCATGGAAGGGGTTGGCAGTACGGCCTACATTCGTATTCCTTTTGTGCCATCGACGGCGGACTTTGATTCATTAACCCTTCATGTCCAGTACGACGATGCCTTGGTCGCCTATTTGAATGGACAGCCGATCGCATCGGCGGGTGGCCCCGCAGCGTGGCAGGCAGCCTGGGATTCGACGGCAACCAGCGATCGGACGGTTGAGGAAGCATTGCATTCCACCAGCTTTAATGTCTCGAACGCAATTGATCATTTGAGCGTTGGTAAGGAAAACGTGTTGATGATTCATGCAATTAATCGGGCGATCGATAACAAAGATTTATTGATGGTGCCGAAATTGGTCGGGACAACTTTGGAAATCAATCCACTGGAACGTCGATATTTTGTCTCGCCAACACCGGGTGCGGGTAATGGATTCGGTGATGTCAACGCGGGCCCCGTGATTGTTCGTCCGAGCTTTTCACCTGAAAGTCCCACTGCTGCGGATCCAATTGTGATCACTGCAAGGGTGGCCGACTCTTTTCATGCCGTATCAACCGTGAATTTGACTTACCGGGTGATGTACGGTGGATCGCGGGAAATTGCGATGCGTGACAATGGTATTGGAAACGATGTCGCAGCGGGGGATGGAATTTACACCGCGACGATCCCCGGCGGCATTGCCGAGCCTGGCGAGATGGTCCGCTGGTTTGTGACGGCAAACGACAGTCGGCAGCACGCGTCACGTTCTCCGCGTTTTGAGCTCGCTCGAGACTCAGAAGAATATTATGGCACGGTGATCATCGATCCGACATTATCCAGTAACCTGCCAATCTTTCATTGGTTTGTCTCGTCCCGTAGTCGCGTCTTTCGCGGGAACGGCACGCAAGGTTCACTCTACTACGACGGTGAGTTTTACGACAATGTGGGATTTGACCTGCATGGTCAATCTTCGTCTGGATTTCCCACGACTAAGAAAAGCATGAATGTTGATTTACCGGCGGATCATCGCTTTCGGCTCAACGACGATATTCCAAAAATGAAGGATTTCAACTTCTTGACGAATTTCGCCGATAAATCAAAGTTGCGCAACACGCTTGGATACGAGCAACGAGCTTTCATTGGTGATGCTTATCATCTAGCGTTTCCGGTGCGAGTTCAACATAACGGTGAATTCTTTGCAGTCTATGATTTTGTCGAAGATGGGGACAATCGTTGGCTGGAAAGGCTTGGCTTCGATCCCGAGGGTGCGTTGTACAAAATGTACAATCGCATGGATTCGGCCTCTGGTGAAAAGAAAACTCGCAAGGACGAAGGGAGCAGCGACTTGCGAGATCTCGTCAATGGAGTTGCGTTAAACGGGCAGGCACGGCATCGGTTTGTTTTTGACAATATCGACTTGGCTTCGATGGCGAATTATTTGGCCGGGTTTGTACTGACGTCAAACCGAGATTGCTGTCACAAGAATTATTATGCGTATCGTGACACGAATAATACGGGCGAATGGCGCTATATGCCTTGGGATGTGGACCTTAGCCAAGGTCGCAATTGGGGCGGTTTTGGTCGATCGTATTTTGACGACACGATGTATCCTGACAATGATTTGTTTATGGGGCAAAACAATCGTTTGATCAGTGCGCTCTATGCCACGCCCGGATTTCGCGAGATGTATTTGCGACGCGTGAGAAGTGTCATCGACGCTTATGTCAAACCACTGGGAACCCCTGCTGATCAGCTCCCATTAGAGACGCGTGTTGACGAGTTGGTGCAGTATCTTGGAGCCGATGCGGTACTTGATAATCAAAACCATCGGGCGACTTGGGGACAGACTGACTTCCAGTCGTTCGAGGAGGCGACTGATATTCTCAAGATGGATTACGCTCAGCCTCGTCGTGAATTTCTCTATCAAACGCAAGTCATGGCCGATGACGCTAAGGTGCGTGTGATCGTCTCCAGCAATCGTCAAGAAACCAATTTGCGTTACTGGGTGCCGAGAAACAACTCGCTTGGCAATAATTGGACTCGATTGGAGTTTAATGACTCAAGTTGGCAGCAAGGGCCAACGGGAATTGGTTTTGAAAAATCGGCTAGCGGAACTTACGATCCGCTGATTGCGACTGACATCGTTGATGAAATGAGCGACCGAACCTCGGTTTTTGTGAGGATCCCTTTCCAGTTGGAGTCGCTGGAAGACCTCAACGACCTGACTTTGCGAATGAAATATGACGATGGTTTCATCGCTTACCTAAATGGTACGGAGGTCACCCGGAAAGGCGTCGGTAACGGAGCTGCTAGATACGATATGACCTCGCAAGGTCATGCGGATTCTCAAGCCGTAGAATTTGAAAACATTGAGATTAGCGCCTTTGTGAATCAGTTGCGCGTGGGTGAAAACGTCTTGGCTATTCAGGCTGTGAATTCTTCAACAAACAGTAGCGATATGTTGATGGTACCCGAGCTAGTCGAGGGGAAAATTGTAGCCTCGAATGGTGAAATTCCTGCTGCTCAAATTGGCAATCCTCGCATTGATGTCACCGCGGTTGATTTCAATCCCGTGAGCGGTAATCAGGATGAAGAGTATTTGCAGCTGACAAATAATAATGATTTCGCTGTTGATCTATCGGGCTGGGAGTTGACCGACGGGGTCGAATTGACATTCAAGCCGGGAACTGTACTGCCGGCTGGTTGGTCTCTCTATGCCACGCCGAATGCGTTTGCATTTCGGGCTCGAGAATCAGGCCCTTCCGGTGGTCAACAGCTGTTTGTACAAGGCAATTATCAAGGGCATTTGTCAAACTTCGGAGAATCGATCAGCTTGCTCGGTGCAGATGGTGAGCTTGTGAGTTCTTTTCAGTACAAGGGAGAGCCGACCGGATGGCAGGCACACCTCCATGTTTCTGAATTGATGTATCATCCGCTCGCGCCGTCGTCGGCAGAACTCGCGCGAGACTCGTCTTGGACCGAGAGTGATTTTGAATTTATTGAATTGAAAAATTCCTCCACTGAGCTGGAACTTGACTTGACCGGTGTGCGTTTTACGAATGGTGTCGAATTTGACTTTGCGAATGGTCAGATGACGAAATTAGGTCCTCAAAAACGGGTGGTTGTGGTGTCAAACCTGGCCGCTTTTAAAGCACGATATGGGACCGGGGCGTTAGATCGAGTGGCAGGTGAGTTTTCGCTTGCGAGTGGCTTGCGAGACGGTGGGGAGACGATCAAATTGGAAGATGAAACAAGTTCCACCATTTTTGAGTTCGAATACAGTGATGATCAGGATCGAGGTTGGCCAGTTCGTGCGGACGGTAAGGGAAGCTCTTTGGTCAAGCTAGATGGGGCGTCTGACAACGGTCAAGCCGGAAATTGGAAGCCGAGTAACCGCATCCATGGCACGCCGGGGAGTCATCCCGAAGATGTTGCTTTGGATTTGCAAATCAACGAAATCGTATCGCGTTCGGATTTGCCTGAAGTCGACCACATCGAGTTACGTAATGTGAGTGATCAAAGCATCCATGTTTCGCATTATTACCTCAGCGACACACCGACGAATAGCGACTCGTTCGGTCGATTTGCTCTTCCGGACGGACAACTCGGAGCTGGCGAATTTCTGGTTTTTGGCGAAAATGAATTCAATCCATTGAATGATCCTCGTGGATTTGCCTTGAATGGTTCCCGCGGAGATGAGTTGCATTTGTCGGTGGGCACGAGCGAGGGTCCCACGCATTTCGTGGACAGCGTTCAATTTCCCGCAGCCGACCTGGGTGAATCGTTCGGTCGCGTCGAAATGGGGCCGCTCGGTCCGCTGCAATCGATCAGCTTGGGCCGTGCCAATTCAGGCTATCGAGTCGGCCCGATTCTGATTAGCGAGTTTCAATACCATCCGACGCAACCCTCTGCTGCCGCGTTGAAATTGGATCCCCAGCTCAGTTCGAAAGACTTGGAATTTATCGAAATTCACAACGCGGGAGTCGCGGCAAACGGTTTGACGGGTTGGCGTATTCGCGGCGATGTGGATTTCGATTTTGCCCAGGGCACAGCCCTCGATATCGGCGAGACGATTTTATTAGTGCCATTTAACCCGGATCGGGAAGGAAATGAATCTCGCAAGGCTGCTTTCTTGGCTCACTACGGACTCCCCAACTCCACTCGGTTATTGGGTGGATTTCAGGGGAATTTAGACAATGATGGGCATCGCATTACTCTCCAACGTCCGGGTACGCCATCGTTGCAGGATCCCGAGACGGTTCCTCGCTTGTGGGTGGACGAAGTGCGTTTTGATGATGTAGCACCCTGGTCTCCCTCCGCCGATGGTCAAGGGGATTCGTTGCATCGAACGCCAGCGAATGCGTTGGGGCTGATTGTCGCCTCATGGCGTGCCGCGTCGCCAACCCCGGCGAGCGTTGACTGGGGAGCTATTCCCGGTGATTTCAATGCGGACGGTACGCTCGGTGTGGCGGACATTGACCTGTTTTCGCTGCGATTTCGGCTGACGCCTCCCGATTTGACGCTCGACCTGACGGGAGATCAACGGGTCAATGATGCTGATCGAGATTATTTGATCGGTGACCTGCTTGAGACAACTTACGGCGACGCGGATTTAAACCGGTTGTTCAACTCGTCGGATTTAGTACAAATTTTTTCCGTGGGTGAGTATGAAGATGGAATTGAGGGTAACTCGACTTGGAGCGAAGGGGATTGGAATCTTGATGGCGATTTTGATTCGTCCGATTTAGTTGTTGCCTTCGCGGCCGGTGGGTATGCCTCCGACTCCAAGCCGGTTGATCTCGATTCAGGCGGATTGGCGGATCTTGCCTCCGCAATCCAGGCACATGATCAGCTGTTTGCTGACGAGAAGCTTGTTGATTCGCTTGGAGACTAAGGGCTCTCTTGCGGAAAAGCACAAATTCCTGTCCTTGAAAGCTTCGGGCGAAGCTCCATAATGCATCCCAAGCGGCCAACGTAAGCTGGTCTCTATTCTGTCAGACGGTTGGGATGAAAAAGAAGGAACAGTATGAATCAGTCAGCTGAGCTAGATGTCTTTGGGGTTGGGAATGCGATGGTCGACATTTTGGCGATGGTCGACGATGATTTCATTCGCGAGCATGATTTGCCCCGTGGCGGAATGTTACTTGTCGACTCGGAAAAGCAGAGTCGACTGCTGCGAGAATTGGAGCAAGCGTCCCTCGAAATGCAGTCGGGAGGCTCGGCGGCCAATACAATTATCTCGGTGGCACTCAGCGGAGGAACGGGATTTTATACGGGCAAGGTGGCTCGAGATCCGAACGGCGAATTCTATCGGCAAGATATGATCGCTGCCGGAATTCATTTCGATGTGAGTCCGGCTCCCGAAGAAAGTCGGCCTACCGGATCTTGTCTCGTGCTGACGACGCCGGATGCCGAGCGTACCATGTGCACGCATTTGGGCGTCTCAATCGAATTGGCGGATAGCGACATTGATTTAGAACAATTGGGCCGTTGCAAATTAGCTTATGTCGAAGGCTATTTGTGGGATGCGCCTGGCCCGAGGCAGGCTTGTATTAAAGCGATGGAACAGGCCAATCGTCTTGGAGTGAAAACAGCTTTTACTTTTTCCGACCCGTTTCTTGTCGATCGGTTTCCTGAAGATTTTCGGCGCGTCGTCCATGAGTACTGTGACATCCTCTTTTGCAATGCGGATGAAGCAAAACAGCTGATGGAAATTGAATCCGTAGAAAAAGCGACGGAGCTTCTCGGGCATCGAGCCGAATTGGTGTTTGTCACCGATGGGGCTAACGGTTGCCTGGTGAGTTATCAAGGGGAAGTAAAACGGGTCGACGGCTTTAAGGTTGATGCGATTGATACCGTTGGTGCTGGAGACGCTTTCGCCGGAGGAGCTTTATTTGGTTTGGCGAATGGCTATGAGCCGCAGCGAGCAGCCCGCTGGGGTAATTATCTTGCCTCGCGAGTGGTAACCATTCACGGCGCCCGCTATCCAGAATCACTGGCAAATCAAATCTCCAAGATTTTGGATTCTTAGTCGTTTCAGCAGTCGTTTCAGCAGTCGTTTCATCGATTTCGATGGCATCACGAGTCCCCATGACCTGACACGCACGGGGATGGCTTCGTTTTGTTGCCGGCAAGGCTCAACAAGGACACAATCCTTTGGCACGTATTCGTACTTTTGTCGCAATTGATGTTTCCGAACGGGTTCGACGTGCGGCTGCGGCCACAATTTCTGAGCTGGAGCCGACGACGGAATCGATCCGTTGGGTTTCGGCAAAGAATGTGCACATCACGATGAAGTTCCTCGGAGATGTTAACGAAACTGATATCTATCAGGTCTGTCGCCTGACCGCGGATGCGGTGCGTGACGTTCCCTCTACCCAGGTTAATTGCCGCGGTATCGGTGCCTTTCCGTCGATTGAGCGACCACGCACCATTTGGTTAGGAATCGATGATCCAACGGATTGCCTGGTTGAACTGCACCAACGAATCGAGCAAGGACTCTTATCTCTTGGCTTTCCGCGGGAGCAACGTCGCTTTCAACCGCATGTCACACTCGGAAGAGCCCGGTATGGTCGACGGGATATGCAAGAGCTTGAGGATCGGTTGAGCACCTTCGAGGTTGAGGCCGGACCTGTTGATATCGATCAACTCGTCATCTATGCGAGTGAACTCGGTTCCAACGGACCAAATTACACCGTTCTGGGACGCGCGCCGTTGTGCGAATGACGGGAGCATCTGCCAATGCTCGTCGCGTCTGTCTGATTCGCTCTCGAACAAGAAACGACGTGAAGTGCCTGCGATGCATGCGGAGAACTTCGCGACTCGGGCCTCGATTCGTCGTCGGTCACCGGCTGCTCGGATTGCCGGTGAGGAAATTCTTTTAGTCCCGATGACCGAACGTGTCCGGCGTGTCGCGAATAATGATCAGAGGCATCAAAGAAGCGGTTGTCGCCTGCCGATGATGACGATAAGATGTTCAAATGTTCAGTATGCGGCGATTTGTGCCTCGTGAGTCCGCTTGCAACCGCCACCTATCCGGAAGATAACAAAGGAGTTAACACGATGGTAACGGCTGAAAAGGTAAATAATCGGATGGCCAAGAAGAGCACCGCAGCGGCAGTAAAAGCTCCCCGAATTGCCCAGGATGCAGATGCGAAAAGTGGTTTAAAGTCGAAGGCTGCCACCTCTGAAACCACGGCGAAGGGCGGCAAAAAGAGGGCATCAGCTAGCAAGAAGAGCTCGTCAGCAAATAAAGCCATGGCTGAGCAAAACACCGTTTTGAAAACGACTTTGCAGCAAATTGAACGGCAGTTTGGCGAAGGAGCCATCATGCCGTTGGGCAAAGAAAAGCTGCAACGCATTAAGGGCATTCCCACGGGAAGTTTGTCGCTCGATATGGCGCTCGGGGGGCAGGGGATTCCCGAGGGACGCATTATTGAAATCTATGGTCCGGAATCGAGTGGTAAGACGACGCTGGCACTGCATGTGATTGCTGAATCCCAAAAGGAAGGTGGGATTGCTGCCTTTATCGATGCCGAACACGCTCTGGATCCCAGTTGGGCCAAAAAGCTGGGAGTGCAGCTTGAGACGCTCTTGGTGAGTCAACCGGCGAGCGGTGAAGAAGCGATGCACATCACCGAGATGTTGATCAAGTCCAATGCGGTCGACGTTATTGTGATCGATTCCGTGGCCGCCTTGATTCCCAAGCAAGAATTGGATGGCGATATTGGTGATACCCACGTCGGATTGCAAGCACGTTTGATGAGTCAGTCCATGCGGAAATTGACAGGAGCGATTGCCAAGTCGAAGACATCCGTCATCTTTATTAATCAGATTCGAGAGAAGATTGGTGTGATGTTCGGCAGTCCTGAGACGACGCCAGGTGGACGTGCCCTCAAATTCTACAGTTCGTGCCGAATCGATGTTCGCAGAATCGGACAACTTAAGGATGGCGAAGAAGTGGTTGGTCAAAGAGTGAGAACCAAGGTCGTCAAAAATAAAGTTGCTCCCCCGTTCCGAATAGCTGAATTTGACATGATGCACACCAACGGCATCAGCTTTGAAGGTGACGTGCTCGATTTGGCAGCTGAAAAGAAGATTGTTGTGCGAAGTGGAGCTTGGTTCCGATACGGCGATGTTCAGTTGGGGCAAGGAAAAGAAAAGTCGCGAAAATTTTTACAAGAAAACATCGCACTGACCGAAGAAATCCGCCTCAAGGTGCTGAAGGCTTACGGAGTTCTCAGTGATGAGAATGAAGTGGGAGACGATGCTGGAGATGCTGGAGATGCCGAATCGAATTCGGAAAAGTAATCGGAGCCTGATCGGCCGCGATTTGCCGCTGGATGGCAGCATAATGTGCAGACCAGCGGCCTAAACCGAGCGACCATCTCTTACGGAATCTTAAGCGTTGTCCTCGACGGAAATGTTCCGCGCGGTTTCCGGAGCTCGACAAGGTCAATTTCTCGGCCATTGGTCACGCGGTGGTCGACGCGCCGGTCGTGGACCTTGGCAAATCGATTGGGAATCTATCATGCTGCGTCGCCGCTTGCTTACGGCGATTAGCCGATTGTTTTAGCTTGGCTGAACAAGGATCAGGCGGGCCGCCTGCCTGATTTTCGGTCTTTAACGGGAGAGGATCGGTTTCTCACCAGGAATCGAGTGATCTCCGCTCTGTTCTACTCGCGCCCTTGTTCGTTTCCAGCCTCTTTTTTGCCGTTTTCGGTGGCCAGGGCATATGACCATTGGCCGTTTTGATCAGTAGCCCCATTCCCTAGTACAGTCCGGGCGAAATGGCTATCATGTTCGGTTTTGCCCAGGTGTTGATGCGAGGATCCAAGGCCGCCATGCATACTAATGAACTCCGCTCGAAGTACTTAGAGTTCTTCGAAAGCAAGGGACATTCGCGACGCCAAAGCGATGTTCTCGTTCCCGCTTGGGATCCATCGGTATTGTTCACGCCCGCGGGGATGAATCAGTTCAAACCGCATTTCCTCGGGAAGGTGAAGCTGGACTTCACCCGTGCAACCACTTGCCAAAAATGTCTCCGGACCGGCGATATCGACAATGTAGGGCGCACTGCCTATCACCACACCTTTTTTGAGATGCTGGGTAACTTTAGTTTTGGCGATTATTTCAAACGTGATGCGATCCACTGGGCCTGGGAGTTTCTGACGAGCAAAGATTGGTTGGCGATTGATTCCAGCCGACTGAGTGTGACCGTCTATGTGGATGATCATGAGGCGGCTAAAATCTGGCAAAACGATATTGGTTTGTCCGGAGACCGTATTGAACGAATGGACGAGGAGGACAACTTCTGGCCTGCCAGTTCGCCGAGTCAGGGACCGGATGGCGTTTGTGGGCCGTGTAGTGAGATCTTCTATAAGAATGATCGTGGACAACTGGTTGAAATCTGGAATCTTGTTTTCACACAATTTAATCGCGTCGGCAGTCCACCTGACAACTTACGTCCATTACCGAGCAAAAATATCGATACTGGAATGGGGCTTGAGCGAACGGCCGCCGTATTGCAGGGAGTGGAAACAAACTATCACATTGATATTTTGCGTCCGATCGTTGAGGCGGCAGCGGAAGTTTGTGGAATTGCTTACGAACCAGAGAGCGAAAATGGACGGAGACTCCGGCGAATTACCGATCATGTTCGCGCCTGTACATTTTCGATTCACGAAAATGTTTATCCCGGGCCGCACAAAGAGAAGTATGTCATTCGGCGTCTACTGAGACGAGCCGTTTTGGATGGCCATCAAATCGGTCGACGCGACCCGTTTCTTTACGAGTTGGTCCCGATCGTCGCTGAAATGATGAGGGTTCCGTATCCAGAATTAACGGAGACGCGCGAGCGTGTGGCAAATGTTATTGAACAAGAAGAGAAGGCTTTCTTCGGTACCATCGACGATGGTTTGCAGCGCATTGAGCGGATTTTTGCTTCCATGCAGCGAGCAGACCGTTCCGTGATTGACGGAGCGGAAGCGGCGGACCTCTATCAAACTTATGGGGTTCCCGCAGAGCTTTTTGAATCGCTGGCTTCCGATCATGAATTCACCTTTGATTGGAAAGGCTTTCAGCAAGCAATGGCGGCTCATGGAGAAGCTTCCGGTAAGCTGGCTCAAACGGTGATGGGTGTGATGGGCCCGATCGATTCGATTAAGAAGGCCGTGAAAGAGACACGGTTTCTTGGCTACGAAGTGACGTCCGCGGATGCGGAGGTGAAGGGCATCATTCAGGGTGATCAAGTCGCTGATCAGATTTCGAAGCTGGGAGAACAGGTGATTGTTGTCTTGGATCAGACGCCTTTTTACGGTGAATCGGGTGGTCAGGTTGGGGATGCCGGCGAGATCACAGGTGAAACATGCAAGCTGATTGTCAACGACACTCAGAAAGACGGTGATCTCGTCCTGCATTATTGTGAGTTGTCGGAGGGCGTGTTAGCGCCTGGGGCAAAAGTCGGCGCAACGGTCGATTTGGAAAGGCGGGATGCTATTCGACGGGCCCATTCGGCGACACATATACTGCATCACGCGCTACAGAAAACCTTGGGCAGTCACGCGCAGCAGCAAGGTTCAAAGGTTACGGATGATTGGTTGCGATTTGATTTTACGAATATGGCTCCCATTGCAACGGCGGAGCTTGAAGCCGTAATCGACGATGTGCGTTGTAAGATCCAAAGCAAGCAGCCTATCGTTTGGGAAGTCGTTTCCTTAGCCGATGCACGTGAGGCCGGCGCTATGATGCTTTTCGGCGAGAAATATCCGGATCCAGTGCGGATGGTTTCGATGGGCGATTTTAGTCGTGAGCTATGCGGTGGAACCCATCTTGATAACACGGCTGATGTGGGGGCCTTTGAGATTATCACTGAGGAGGGGGTTTCGGCTGGTACTCGTCGTATTGTTGCCCTCACGGGGGCAAAAGCCACTGAGTACATTCAGAGTACAGAGGCGGCGGTGCAAAAGTCCTCCGCAGCGTTAGATGTATCTGCGGTTGATTTGCCAGCGGCCGTGAAGCATCTCGCTCTTCAGGTGCGGGACCTGAAGAAAGAGCTCAGCGGCTCGGGCAAAGGCGTCGATCCAAAAGCTTTTCAAGCGACATCCACTTCCAAGCAGGAAGAAAAGCCAATTCAAGTGCATCTCACATTGCGAGAGGCGGCCAAAGTGCTGAATGTGAAAATGTCAGAAGTGGTTGATCGGATTCACGCTGCGATTGCTGAACGAGATTCTTTGTTGAAGCAGTTGTCGACTCGAAAAGAAGAAGATATTATTTCGGCCGCCGACTTGATCGATCGTGCGGAGAAAGTCGGTGATGTGACCGTCGTGGTCGCCGAGGTGCTCCATGCTAACTCGAATGTGTTACGGCAATTGATTGATCAATTGAGAAAAGCGGTAGCGCCATGTGTCGTATTTCTCGCGACATCGGATGGTGATTCAAAGGTTATTTTGGTTGCCGGCGTGAGTCGAGACTTGGTTGACCAACTTCACGCTGGTAATTTAGTCAAACAGGTGGCACCAATCGTTGGCGGTGGCGGCGGTGGTAAACCAGACATGGCACAAGCGGGTGGAAAAGATCCAACTAGCCTGCCCCAAGCGCTCGAAGCTGCCCAGAAGCACATCCGGGATCGATTGAACCGGGAGGCGTAGAGATTCAACGCCTTTTATAATCTATTTAAAACGGCAGGCGACACTGCCGTTTCATTTGCGTAATTGATTTGATTAGTCCAGTCCTGTTATAGGAGGTACGTCGAGCATGTCTCGCCAAGGAGCAATTACTTTTAAGGGAAATCCGATGACGCTGGTTGGAGAAGCTGTTGCAGCGGGTCAACCAGCGCCTGACTTCACCGTGCATGCGTTCGAAAATGGTCAAATGAATACGATCACGAAAGCGGATGTGGCCGGTAAGCCCACCATCATCAGTGTCGTGCCGTCGTTGGATACCCCTGTTTGTCAGACGCAAACGAAGAATTTCAATGAGCGTTTAGGAACTCTTGGCGATCAGGTCAATGCATTGACCATTAGCCTGGATCTGCCCTTTGCTCAAAATCGGTTTTGCGGTGCGGAAGGCATCAGCAGTATTCGCAGTGCGAGTGATTATCAAGACCGCACATTTGGTAACAATTGGGGAATGTTGATCGAGGAGCTGAAAATCCTGGCTCGTGGCGTCTACGTGCTCGATGCAGATGGAAATGTCGCCTACGCGGAAGTGGTTAGCGAAGTGACCGATGAGCCCAACTATGACGCTGCGCTGCAGGTTGTTAATGAGCTTGTCGCGTAGAACTCAGAGAGCCCTTCTTGAGATGGCTCTCAAGTCGACAACGCCTCGATATTCATCGCCCGCGAGGCTGCAAACGTAGTACAATCGGAAGCAGACGATATTCACCTAATCAAGAAGGTGAATATCGTTTCGAGTGTCATGATGCTTCCTTTGCAGATGCTACGGCTGCCTCTCCGGGTAAGCCTCCACCTAACCGAGGTAACGAGATGATGATGCGAGTCAACTGGGTGGCTATGATCTTGCTCTGTAGTTGGAATCCAGTTGTTGCCCAGCAAAAACCAAACATCGTTTTTGTCATGATTGACGATTTGGGTTGGATGGACTTGGCTTGCCAAGGCAACAAACTGGTCGAGACACCGAATATTGATCGCCTCGCAAGTCAAGGAATGCGTTTTACATCTGCCTACGCAGCGGCCCCTGTTTGTTCGCCGACGCGAGCTGCCGTACTCACGGGACAGTCACCCGCACGGTTGAGAATAACCAACCATATACCTGATCAGAAAAGGTTTCTCCCCGACAATCCCACGTTACTGCCGGCCACGATGCTCGACCATCTCCCGTTAACGCACACCACACTTGCCGAACGGTTAAAGGCGAGCGGGTACCGTACGGCGT
Source organism: Pirellulaceae bacterium (assembly GCA_029243025.1). Taxonomy (NCBI): domain Bacteria; kingdom Pseudomonadati; phylum Planctomycetota; class Planctomycetia; order Pirellulales; family Pirellulaceae; species Pirellulaceae bacterium. Next base: position 38,994 of record JAQWSU010000014.1, read on the forward strand.
TTCTCGGTAAATGGCACCTTTCCGGACCGGGGCGCGGCGAGGCGAAATGGGGGCCTGAACAGCAAGGTTTTGATTTGAACGTTGGCGGTTGTGGATACGGTGGCCCCCCAACATTCTTTGATCCCTATCGCATCCCGACGATTGCCGATCAAAAGCCGGGCGAGTATCTGCCCCACCGCTTAGCTGACGAGGCGATCGACTTCATCGGTTCGGAAGACGGGCGTCCGTTTCTGTTGTTCCTCTGGAATTATACTGTCCACTGGCCGATGGAGGCTCCGCAGCCTTTACTGGAGAAGTATGCCAATCGGAAGGGGCCAGGACTCAATGACACTCGTTACGGAGCGATGATAGAAGCTATGGATTTGGCGGTGGGGCGGGTCTTACAGGCGATTGATCAAGCAGGAATCGCTGACAACACGGTGATTGTCTTTACCTCTGACAACGGAGGCTTTGATGGTGTGGCTGACAATCGCCCCCTGCGCGCCGCCAAAGGTCATTTATACGAAGGTGGCATTCGCGTGCCCTTAATTGTGCGTTGGCCCAAGATGGTTCCCGCTGATACTCGATGCGATACACCCGTGATCAGCATGGATTTTTTTCCGACTTTATTAGAAGCGGCAGGGGAAGAGCTCACCGAGAATCAGCCGCTGGATGGTGTAAGTATCATGAGTTTGTTGAAAGGCGGATCGGAATTGGAGCGCGAAGCTCTTTATTTTCATTATCCAAACTACGCCTTTCATCGATCGAATCGCTTGGGATCGGCGATCAGGAAGGGTCGGTACAAATTGGTGGAAAACTTTCACGACGGTTCATGCGAGTTGTATGACCTGAGTGATGACCTTGGTGAGACCAATAATCTGGCAACTGCACGGCCCGAGCTTGCTCAGCAGCTCCAACGTGAACTCGCCACTTGGCGAACTTCTGTCAACGCAGCGCTTCCTCGCCCTGTGCGGTGAGAGCGCATAAAAAAACCCACCGGAAGTTCTTTTCCGGCGGGGTTTCGATGGCTGGTTGCGATCATTCCGAATTGACTTCCAGTTGGTTGTCAATTTCCTCGATGCCACGCAATTTCCTCAGGGTTTCAGTCGCCATTTGTTTTTGGAAGTAACTGTTGACTTCCCCGCGAAGTATCACTCGTCCTTGGTTTGTTTCGCAGCGAAGTCCATTTCGAGTCAGGTAGGGATTTAGTTGGAGTGCTTTTTCGACTTTGTCCTCCAAACCAACTCTGTCTTCTCGAATCGTCATGGACTCACTTCGCCTCATTAAGGGTGATGTTTTGTCAGAAAGGTGGCAGCCACCTTGTCTCTCGCGATATCGACCTTTCGTAGGTGTCTGGTAAACCTTTACTCCTACTCAGTCGCGGATAGCTTGCGAAAGCGATGGGCTGAATTGAGTCGTGACGATTGTTCCTGTGTTTGTACTGGAGTGAGCTTGTGAAATGGCTCATGGTCTGACCGATTTGGGTTCGTTGAACGGCTTGTTAGATACGACAATTCGTACTAAAACGCCGTTTGTACGGGTTGCGCACGGTAATCATTTGACACTCTGAAATGGAGCGGCGCTGCAAAAGAATCAGGAAATCAGAGTGTCGAGAGGTTGTCACAAAGGGAGAGAGGCCGACCGATTGGCTTTCGAGTCTTTCATGTTCGTTGCGAAAAGAGCTCTGAGCCTGGCAGACGTGGATGCGGTTGAATTAAAGCCAGGACGGTGATGTGCCTGCTTTGGGTAGTGCCACGACTCGGCAACGCTCGATATGTGGGTCGGAAAGGAGTGAGTCGATGGCGGCTTGAGGTGGTGGGCTATCCAAATTCAGGATACCTACAGCGTTTTCGCCCGGGCCGGCTCGGCCTACCGCCATTTGGCCAATGTTGACGCCATGTTCACCAAAGACGCTGCCAACTTTGCCAATGATGCCCGGTACATCATGATGGTTGAAGACAAACATCACGCCATCCAGATAAGCTTCTAAACGATATTCATCGAGGAGGATGAGGCGCGGCATATCGTGTCCGAAGAGGGTGCCACCGGCCTGAAAGGTGGCATTCTCCGTTTCAATTTCTGCGGTGATCGACGCATTGAATGCACCTCGGTCCGGTCGAGATTCGGCGACGATATCGATGCCGCGATCTTGAAGCAGCACTTTGGCGTTAACAATATTGACCGGTTCGTCCATGGCGGTTTCGACTAAACCCGCACAAAAAGCGGACGTCAACAGATTAATGTCCTTGGTAGCCACTTCACCACGAAAATTGAGTCGACACGCTTGGATTTTTCCGTCGTGAGATTGCGAGAGGAATTTTCCCAGACGGTAGCTGACGTCGAGAAAACCTCGGAGCGACTCGAGTGTCTTCGGGTCGACGGCTGCCATGTTGACCGCATGTCGTATTTCGCCATTCTTTAAAAAATTTACCAGCAAGTCGACGGCTTCGATCGCGACTTGTGTCTGGGCCTCTTCCGTGCTCGCTCCCAAGTGGGGCGTGCAAAGGACGCCCGGAAGTCCAAAGAGGGGATGATCGGTGCAAGGCTCGTTACGATACACATCGAGTGCGACGCCCGCAATACGGCCCGCCTTAATGGCCGAAGCCAATGCCTCTTCGTTATAGATGCCGCCTCGAGCGCAATTCACCAAACGTACGGTTGGCTTCATCATCTCGATCTGAGCTTCATCAATTAAGTTTTCTGTTTCGGGTGTCAACGGTGTATGCACGGTGAGGTAGTCAATACGCGGTAGCATTTCATCAACGGTTGGAATCGGTTCGATGCCAAGTTCGGTCGCGCGATCAGCTGACAGGAAAGGGTCAAAGCCGATCACTCGCATGCCAAATGCAATGCCACGTGCAGCCACTTCCTGGCCGATGCGTCCGAGACCAACAATGCCGAGTGTTTTGTCAGCAAGTTGGCTTCCCATGTAGGCTTTTCGATCCCATCTGCCTTCCACCAAGCTTTGGTTGGCCGGTGCTAGACTGCGAGACATGCCAAGCATCAGAGCGAACGCGTGTTCGGCCGTGCTGACGGTATTTCCCGTGGGGGTGTTCATGACGATGATGCCCTGACGCGTGGCAGCCGTCTTGTCAATGTTGTCAGTCCCTACGCCAGCTCGAACGATCGCTTTGAGATTCGTATTGTGATCGAGTATATCGGCAGTGAGTTTGACGCCACTTCGACAGATTGCTCCATCGTGCTTCGTTAGCGCAGCGCGCAGGTCGTCACCCTTGAGTCCTGTTTGGACTTCGTGTTCTATCCCTTCGGAAGCGGCAAGCAGGTCCAAACCTTCTTGCGCGAGATTGTCGAGCACGATGATACTGGCCATCTGAAATATTTCACCTTAGCTTGAGGTTTGGGTCCTGAAATCTTGCATGAAATCACGCAATGCAATTATGCCATCCAACGGCATCGCGTTGTAGATCGAAGCGCGAATACCGCCAACACTCCGATGTCCTTTGAGGCTGACCAACTTTCGAAGAGCGGCTTCTGCAATGAATTGATTCTGGATTTCATCCGACGGCAAGCGAAAGGTTACATTCATCAGCGAACGACTGCCGGAAGCCGCATGGCCTTGGTAAAAACCATTACTTTGGTCAATCACTTCGTAAAGCATCGCTGCCTTTTTCTGATTTAATTCGTGCATTATCGCCAAACCGCCAATCTCCTCCAGTAACCACCGAGCGACCAGATTCACGAGGTAGATCGAAAAAGTGGGCGGAGTGTTGTACATCGAGTCATTTTCGGAGTGCAGCCGATAGTTCAAATAGCCGGGCAGAGAATCAGCTCCACGATCTAATAAGTCGTCACGAATAATAACAATCGTGACACCAGCGGGGCCCGCATTTTTTTGCGCACAGGCATAAATCAAGCCGTATTTGTCGATCGGAAGAGGGCGATGTAGGAAGTCCGAAGATGCATCGCATACCAGTGGACTGTCGCCAGTTGTCGGTTCAGAGGAAAACTGGACACCCTCGATCGTTTCATTGGAAGTGATGTAGGTGTAAGGAGAACCTGCGGTTAATTGCAACTCTTTTTCGTCAGGGACACGCTGATAGCCATCGGCTTTCCCATCCCATGCCACGTGGACCGTTCCTTCTTTTTGAGCCTCTGCCAATGCTTTTTTGCCCCAGGAGCCTGTGACAACATAATCGGCTGGAGTTTTTGAGCCACGCAGGAAATTCATGGGGACCATCGAAAACTGCAGCCGTGATCCACCTTGGAGGTAGAGCACCTTATAATTTTTCGGAATGTCGAGCAGTTTTGTGAGATGGTGAGTCGTGGACTCGAGTATCTGCACGAATTCTCGGCTACGGTGGCTGATCTCCAACACTGAAGCCCCAGCACCCGGAAAACAGAGCATTTCCTGCTGAGCCTGCTGGAGGACCGGAACCGGGAGAGTTGCCGGGCCAGCGGAAAAGTTGAAGACACGTGTTTTCGACGGGTCGCTGACAGTTGCCATAGGGCGAGTACCTGAGAAGGGGGGGAGGGCTGATGCGATCTCGGGGCTTGATCTCGAGTCATTGCAGCAAAACCGCTGATTCTATTCGCTGATCGACAGGAATAGAAGGACCGACAAACTGATTGTTGGTCCAGGCTGAGGCTGGTTGGAATCGGTCGATTTCTACGCTAACGCGTCGTCCAACCTTGCTGGTTCTGAACGGTTCGAGTTCCACCCGGCGGAGTTACCGCGCCGGTGCTGATTTGCTGTTGGACGGATGCCATTCGCTGTGCCACGCCCGGTTGGTAATTATTGAGATGGTAAGCCTGTTGATAGTTGTTCAAGGCTTGGGCCAGTTGTCCATCCTGCTCACGAAGTCGTGCCAGAGCTGACCAGGCTCGTGCATTGGTGGGATCGACGTCAATCGCGTCTGTCAGATACTGCTTGGCACGCTCCGTCTCACCAAATTCTTCCGATAATCGAGCCATTTCTATCCGCGCATCGGCCATTTGCGGATTGCGAGCCGACCAACGCTCCAGCAGTGTGAAGGCGCTTTGGGGGCGATTTGTGTCAACAAGTAAAACGGCCAGTGCGCGATGGCAAGCCACATGATTAGGATCAAGGTCCAAGCAGCGATTGTAAAGTGCTTCGGATTCTTGCAGCATGCGGGGATCCTGTTTTTGTTTCCCCATGTAGTGGTAGGCCGCGCCTAAGTTGTAAAACGAATCAGGATTTGATGGATTGTCTGAAAGTGCTTTTTCGAAATTCTGAATGGCGGCTTGTGGTTGCCCTTGCTGAAACTGTTCAACTCCCTGCACGTTCTGATTGGTTCCTGCCGAGTGGCAGCCTGCCAGAGTTAATGCGCCAACCAACCAGCTAAACTGTAGAACAGTAATTCTCAAGCGATGGCTCAAGCGATGGTGCGATTGATTCCTCACGAATCCAATCCCTTTATCTGGTCGATGAAGCGAAAAACGTCAAAAGCAATCTTCTGTGGGTTTGCTCTTGCCGTTGTGTGAACTGTTTGTGACTTGTGAACGCGGGTGTTGCCACTCTCTGTCGATTAAAGATCAAGCACACCGAACGTTGAAATAATTGGGAGTCGCGCGGAAGAATAACGCGAAACTCAGACCAGTTCAATAGCTATCACGATCGAGAAGGAATGATTGAGTCGAGCGATGAGACCAGCGGGGTCAAGATGGCGTTTCGGCGCGATCCATCGCGCTCGAGCCAATTCAAGTAAGCCAGCGATGCTGGCAATGAGTTGCTTACACTGCTTCGAATTCTTCGGCCGCAACGAGTTCCGCTTCTTCGGCCGATGGGCTGCTTTCTGGTTCAAGCATCACGGGGATGCCGTCTGCCATTTTGAGATACCCAAGGTCGCGAACAACCTCAAGGATCTCACTGCAGGTGGGAAACATACGACCGTTTGCACGCTTGTATTCGTCAAGTGCGTGCATGAATTCGATTTCGTCATTTGTGTAATCCCGTTCGCACGTCGTCGGATCAATTTGGCGTCTTCGTTGGACTTTACGCCTTTCGTTTTTCTCGGGTTGCTCGGACTCTGTTTCGAGTGAAACGGACTCCAATACGGTTTCAATGGCTTCCGTATCGTCCTGGGCAGGTGTGTCGTCCTGGGCAGGTGTATCGTCCTGGGCAGGTGTGTCACGACGGGCCGAACGACGTCGGCAGACTTTTACCTCGTCATCTGGCGTCGCTTTCTTGGTTGATTTGGGCTTTGTTTGTCGCTTTGTGGTCGTTTTGGTTTTTGCCACCGCTGGAACCCCTCATGCAAAGGTGGAGGATCAGTAACTCTGTGAAGGTGGAAATCGTCTTCTCCATTGGAAAAATACACTATTTACGAAGACTGTCCTGATATGACAAAGCTGAATGGTTCAACAAATCTTGTGGTTTCGCGAAAGATGACGGAATTGACGGATATTCCGGGCGGGATTCCATGGAATCTGCTGCGAGATGGGAGCCGGATGACCTTTTTGGTGCTCCGTGAGGCAGCCAAGCCGCACCGCTGAGAGCGGGGGCCAATGGTCCCAATTGGACTAACCGAGCAAGCCGGATCGGGACATGTTGGAAGCTTGTGGCTCTGAACTCGCTTGAGGACGGCTGCTACCGGGCCAAGTCTGTCTAAGTACATTGAGCGTACTGGACATCGAGTTAGTAAGCGGTTGGATGCCTCCGCTTACCCCTTCCAGCCACTGCAGTTCTCTCATTCGCGGCTCGTCCGGCAGATATTGTCTGACTTTCATGATTTCCGACACCAAGTTCGAACTCGTCGTTCGGGAGCTCACGACCCGCTGATCCGCAGGGCGAAGCGTGGGAGAGTGGGTGGTATGGCGTTCGGCTTGAACAGGTGGAACGGCTGCCGTAGACGCCTGTTTTATCAGTTGTGGAATGAAAACCGCCAGCAATAGGAGGGCGGCGGCGATTCCAGTTATTCCCCACGAAGGGATCCCAGTTGTTGATTCTTGTGCCGGCTGTATCACATCGGATCGGAGTTTCAACTGTCCAAACAATAGTTGCTGAGTCTCCAGTAACGAGCCGCAATCGGGGCATTTGTCGGCGTGCTTTTTCAGGGTCGGATCCTGTTCTGGTCGACATCGCTCATCAAGCAGTCTGTTAAGCTGTCGGTCGAATTGCTCACAGTTCATCGGGTTATCCCTGGATCGCGTCACGATGCTGTAATTGACGAATGATTTCTTGCCGACCACGGTGGACCCAGGTCTTAATGGTTCCAACGGGCCGATTCATTTCCGAAGCAATCTGCTCGTAACTCAGCTGGCGTTGATGAAATGATTCAAAAGCCTCTCGCCAATCGGGCCTAAGGTTGGTCAAGATTCGATCAAGTTCTTCATTCAGTTGGGCAGCTTTTTGTTGTTCGGTGTCTCGCTGATCGGTCGCCCAACCATCGTACATCGGTTCAGTGCAGGGACGAAGCTTTCGTTTTGCCAGGTGAGTTCGGCATCGATTGGCGGCGATGGTCAGAAGCCAGGGTTCAAATTCACGTGTTGAATCCCAACGCGCCAGATTCCGCGAGACTCGCACAAAGGTTTCCTGGACGACATCTTCGGCATCCTGCCATTGCCCCAGCATCCGATAGCACAAGGCGAAAACACGACCGCGAAAACGACCCACAAGACGCATCATGGCGAGTGGGTCGTCGTCCGCCAAGCAGTCAGTTACGAGTTGACGAATTTCTGTTGACACCAAACCTCTCCTTCACATCGAAACGCAATTTTCTCTGCTTTGATCCTTCGCCTCAGCCTCCCATTTTAGCCGCGATTAAAAAACTTCCGCAACATCTGTGCGGCAGCTTCCTGCGTGTCTTTCGGGGCATTTTTTGTTGGCTTGCGAGGCAGTTTGCCGGTGTCTGAAGAACTCGATTTGTCGCTGGGCTTTTCTTCGGACGGATCATCGTTTTCCGCCGCTTTCGCTACATCTAAGTTCAAATCCGTGTCGTCAAGCTTGTACTCACGCGTCTCCGGAGCAGCAAGACTGGCGGATGAATTATCATCTTCGGCTTCTTCCAGCCAATCGCCAACCATGCCGGCCATCTCATCTTCGGTCGAATCACCCGCTTCCGCTTTGGTGGGCTCGGGTTGCGTTGAACGAACTCCCTCGACTTGGGTCACTAGGAATTCGAGCGGACCTACTCGTAGCTGATCGCCCATCTGGATCCGATGGACGCCTTCAATTTGAGTTCCGTTGACGAAGGTGCCATTGCGACTTCCCAAATCGCGAATTGTCGCTCCATTTTCTTCGACCGTGATGGCGCAATGCTTGCGACTGATCGCGTCGCTGTTGGCGCGAAGATTGCATTCTTCGGATCGGCCAATGAAAAAGCGAGGACCTCGGACGGCAACCTCTTTGCCTGAACTCGCTCCGCGCAGCACCTTCAACTTGACGCTCATATTCGATATTCCTCTAGGAGCCAGCTACCCATCACGCCGCATGGCGAATCAATAGCGTGCTTTCCCTACGGTGCGCGGGCTAAGCTGCATTCATCGAGCAAACCGGAAATTTGACCCTTGCAGACTGCCCTTTAGCTTAGATGGCCGGTCAATTGATCGCTAGAAAAAAACACTAAATCGGGGGGATGAGATAAGATATATGAATCCGCCCAAATCAAATCGAATACGTTTGCGATCACAACCTGCTTATTTGTTCTACCACCATGCTTTGATTGAGGAACTTCGTCTAGGAGAGGGAACATATCAGATTTCCCCGCGGAGTCTATATTAAAAGCATTCGAGGCATGCTGTGCCTGATCTTTTCGCTTTGGCCAACCTCCTAAGCATTCAGCTCGAAATAGAGATCTTGGTTGGTCTGTATGGATTCATGACGCATAAGCATCTGAACGTCAAACAACGAAACACCAGTATGGACCAATCTTTGCCCGAAACATGCAACGAAGATCTTGGGCACTGGTGTACGTTCCATCGTTGTTGGTAACTATACCAGACGTTTTGACAATTGCACACATTAGGTCGCCGATTCGATCGGTCAGATGGGCGGTTTCCGCAACTCATTCTTGGGTCGAGTCAGTGTCCGATTGGGTTGCCAGGATCAAGTCACTTCTTCAAGAATGCAGGAAAACTGATCTCTTCTGTCAGTTGTCGTTCTTGTTGGGTGCCCGCCGGGAAGGCATTTGGATCTGAATGCTTTTCGGTATACCCGATGAATTCCCGAGGGCTTCGCCGATCGTTGGATCGACCGCATTGAGCGTTTGCACGCCTTCAGTGTCGATCAGCGCACGATTTTTGACGCGCCTTGACTTGAGCGTTAATGCCCCGGATTTGTTGAGGGAGCCATGTTCGATGATCCGCCCGCTTGGCTCGGCCAATCGGTCTGTTCGATCAGCGTTTCTGATTCCAGCGTTGGGTGCCGAATTTCGATTGGCCGATCTCGAGGCTTCGCTGATGCTCTGATTTTGAAAGGCGCTGCGACTGTAACTGCAGGCCAAGCCGCTCTGCAAGCATTTCCTGCCACTGCTCGATTAGCTCCTCGGCTTGAACTGACTTTGCCAGTTCGTTGATTCCAGGCAATTGGGGAGCAAACTGGGACTGCTGCAGTAAGATGCTTCCGTGTTGCAGAATCGCCTGCTGATATTTTCTCTGGGCACTGCCCATCACCTTATGATCATTGAGCAAGACGTCTCCGACAGTTTGTCGTTGGAAACAGAGGAAGGGGGAAGTCCCCGTCGGAATCGGTGTGGAACAACGGGTGGCAGTGATGTCGAATGTGGCGAGTGCTTGGATGAGCGAATTGTGAAATCCGTCGTAGAGCTGTTGCTGTTGTTCCGCGGGACGACCGGCTTGGGGTGTGGCAAAACTGTAGGTCAATTCGAGATCGTGTAGAATTGCTCCGCCCCCCGATGCTCGACGCAACCAAGGGCATGTTTGGCTTTCCTGGTGTTCAACCCGTTGTTGAAAGGGCTGAAAATAGCCGAGCGAAAGAGTGGGTTTCGACCATTGATAAAATCTCAAGGTCGTTTTTCCGATCGCCGCCTGCTCGAGTAAAGTTTGGTCGACAGACATGTTCCATCCACCGTCAGCAGGAGCTTCACGAACCAATCGACAGTCGGTCATTTTTACCCGATTAGCTTTGGGGATCGGTCAACTCAGGGGACCATTTCATGATCGGTTGTCTCGCGGCACGAACTTCGTCGGGACGACTGACAACCGTTGTGTGGGGAGCTTGGTGGAGAAGCTCTGTCGGTTCCTCGGTGACTCGGAACAGTGTTTCTGCGAAGGCATCCATCGATTCTTTGCTTTCCGTTTCCGTCGGCTCGATCATCAGGCACTCAGGGACAGTGAGTGGGAAATAAACGGTGGGTGCATGAAAACCATGGTCGAGCAATCGTTTGGCTAAATCCATGGCGCTGACTTGGCGATCTTTTTTTAATTCGGAGGCGGTGGCGACAAATTCATGCATGCAGGATTCGCCATGCGGTACCGGCAAAATATGCTTTACACGACTGCGAAGGTAGTTCGCGTTCAAAACGGCGTTCTTCGAGACATTTCGCAGGCCGTCAGGACCATGCGATCGAATGTAGGCGTAGGCCCGCACCAACACACCCACGTTACCAAAAAAGCTTCGCATGCGGCCAATGGATTGAGGTTGGTCGTGATTGAGATGGTAACCATCTGCCGTTTTTTCGATTGTCGGCGATGGAAGGAACGGTGCCAGCTTTTCGGTGACACAGATCGGCCCGGCTCCAGGGCCGCCGCCGCCATGTGGCCCGCTAAATGTCTTGTGTGGGTTGAAGTGCATCATGTCTGCACCAAAATCACCGGGACGTGTGATGCCCAGGATCGCATTCATGTTGGCACCGTCCAAATAGATCAATCCACCGACCGCGTGAATCTTCTCAGCAATCTGTTTCACTTGGCGATCGAACAAACCGAGCGTGCTGGGGTTGGTAATCATGAAGACGGCGACTTGATCGTCAACTTTTGCCGCGAGATCTTCCACGTCGACGTAGCCTTCGGCGTTGCTCCGGACAGTGATCGTCTCGAAACCGGCCATGCGGGCGCTAGCCGGATTCGTGCCATGGGCGCTGTCGGGTGAAAGGACTTTGGTTTTCTTTTGACCCCGTTCGCGGAAGTAAGCCGCGGCGACCATGAGAGCACACAACTCCCCTTGAGCACCGGCCGCTGGCTGCAGTGACACGCCTGGCAGTCCGGAAATCTCAGCGAGGTCCAATTGCAGTTCGTAGAGTAACTCGAGCATGCCCTGGACGGTTTCATCGGATTGATAGGGGTGGAGATCAACCAAGCCGTGCAGACTGGCTAGCCGCTCGTTGCGTTTTGGGTTGTACTTCATGGTGCACGAACCGAGCGGATAAAAATGAGTGTCCACTGACATGTTCAGTGTCGAAAGATTCGTGAAGTGCCTGACGACGTCAGGTTCGGCCAGTTCAGGGAGGTCTGGCATCGATGTGGCCAAGGCGGATTTCGGCAGCAACTGTTCAGCCGTTTCACCCGGAACATCACAGACCGGAAGATTCGCTCCTTCCCGACCTGACTTGGATAGTTCGAACAGCAATTGGGTGGCTTGGCGGTTACGCATGGCTGGCGGTTTCCAGTTGGGTTGCATTGGTCAGCGTCCGTGACCACAAATCGATTTCGGCGCGAGTTCGTTGTTCGGTGACGGCGACGAGGAAGCAGTCGCTCAATTCGGGATACCATCGGCCCAGAGATATACCGGCCAGCAGGCCGGCGGAGGCAGCATCTCCGAGCAATTGGTCGACCTGGCCCTGTCGATCGCGAACCACAAATTCTTTGAAGAATGGGGCCGCAAACTTCAACTCAAACCGATCGTTTCCAGTGAGTTTATCCGCCGCATAGTGGGCTTTTCGAAGGCTCAAGTCGGAAACGGCACGCAGTCCGTGTGGTCCTAACGCTGCCAGGTAAACGCTTGCTCTCAACGCGAACAGGCCCTGATTGGTACAGATGTTGCTTGTAGCCTTGTCGCGACGAATATGTTGCTCACGCGTTTGTAGCGTCAACACCCAGCAGCGTTTCCCCCTTCGGTCGACCGTTTGGCCAGCGATTCGTCCGGGTAGCCGTCGGACAAACTTTTCGCGGCAGGCCATAATGCCCAGGTAGGGCCCGCCGAACGACATTGGACTGCCGAGCGACTGGCCTTCGGCCACAACGATGTCGGCACCTAGATCTCCAGGCCGACGCAATAGTCCCAGGCTAATCGGGTCGACTGCGACCACCAGCAAGGCACCTTGGGCGTGTGCTGCCTCGGCCAATTGTTCGACCTCTTCGAGTTGTCCGAAGAAGTTAGGGTGCTGGACGAGCACGCAGGCCGTTTCACTGTCAATGGCTGCTGCAATCGCCTCGATCGAAGCGACTCCTCCGGGGCAGGGCACCGTTTCCACCTTTGTACCCAGATTGGTTAGGTAGGTTGAGAGGATTTCCCGGTATTCGGGATGGACCGTTTCTGGGACAACAACTTTCTGGTCTCGTCGCGTGACGCTGATGCTCATGAGGGCCGCTTCGGCGGCCGCGCTACCACCGTCATAAAGACTGGCATTCGATACATCCATCCCTGTGAGTTGGCAGATCAATGTTTGGTACTCAAACATTGCTTGAAGGTTGCCTTGGCTCACCTCGGGTTGGTAGGGCGTGTAGGAGGTGAATATTTCGCCGCGTGAGCTGATCGCATCAACAACCGCAGGAATAAAGTGATCGTAGCTGCCGCCACCAAGAAAGCAGGGGGCTTGGCCGGGAGGCAGGTTCTTTTCGGCCAAAGCCGACATGTGTTGTGTAAGCTCCAGTTCTCCCATGGCGGCTGGAATCTCGAGATCACCTTGAAAGCGAATTTCTGCGGGGATCGCTTCAAATAATTGTTCGATAGATTCGACACCGATCGCCTCGAGCATGGCTCGCTGGTCTTCTGGTGTGTTGAACATGTATGCCATTGGGATTGATCCCCTTTACAGGGCGTGAAATTGGGTCAAACAATAAAGTCCGTTTGGTGCCGTTCTCGGTTTTCGGCGGCGCCTCCGGCAACAGTTGGAATTATAGCGCCTACGACTCTTCCGCACATTGCGTGGTGTAGGCCGCCTCGTCGAGCAATTGGCCGACTGCCGACTCATCGGTGACTTTGACTTTGATGACCCATCCGCTGCCGTAGGGGTCTTCACTGAAAGTTTCTAGCTTGTCGGCCAGGCTTGTGTTGACTTCAACGACCTCTCCCGTAACTGGGCTGTACAGGTCGCTGACAGCCTTCACGGACTCGATTTCACCGAACGACTCGCCACTGGTCACTTGGCGACCCACTGCCGGCAATTCGATATAGACCAAGTCGGTCAGTTGTTCGACTGCGAACGACGAGATGCCGATTGTGGCCAGTTTTCCACCCTCGACGTCCTCAAGATGAACCCACTCGTGCGTCTTGTTATACAGCAGATCTTTGGGATTCACGTGATCAAACCTTTCCTAAGAGCGTTGGTAAAATGGCAAGGCAACGACCTCGGCAGATTCTTGTCTTCCGCGAATATCGATCGCCAACTTGGTTCCGACGGTCGCGTGGTCCGGTTGGACGTAGGCCATCGCAATGGGGTGTTGAAGCGTAGGGGAAAAAGTTCCGCTGGTGACTTCTCCAATCGGATGATTGGATTTATCAACGACTGGATAGTGTTGCCGCGGAACTCGTTTGCCTGCCAATTTCAAACCGATTCGGACAGGAAGCGACGGGTCATTGGTTTCTCGTTGGATCGCATCATGGCCGGGAAATTGTCGACCTTTCAGATTGATTGCGAATGGTAATCCCGCTTGGATCGGATTAATTTGGTCTGTCAATTCGTGGCCGTACAACGGCATGGCGGCTTCCAGTCGCAGCGTATCTCGAGCGCCCAGGCCGGCTGCGACCAATCCGAGAGATTTGCCCGCGGTCATCAACTGGCTCCACAAATCAACGGCTGCCTCCGATGGCACCACCAACTCAACTCCGTCTTCACCTGTGTAGCCGGTGCGACTCACCACCCAGCCCTGGCCGTTGACGGAAATCATTTGGCCGCTGAAATATTTCAGCGCCCTCAAGTCCGTCTTGATCACCTGTTCGGCGATCGCCAAGGCTTGTGGTCCTTGAATCGCGATCATGGCCGAATGAAGTGTTTGATCGATCCAGGACACATCCAAGTCGCGTGGCTGATGTTGGCGAATCCAATCCGTGATTTTTTGGCGATTGCTGGCGTTAACGACGAGCCCGTAGAACGAGCTTTGGTCAGGTTGTTGCAAGTGATAGACCAGTACGTCATCAAGAATTCCGCCATCGTCCTGAGTCATCAAGCTGTAGCGGATTCGACCGGGGCTGAGATCTGAAACACGGCGAGTCGTTAGTCGGTCGAGAAATTTTGCCGCGTCTTTGCCGTCGAACCGCAATCGGCCCATATGGGAAACGTCAAACAGGGAGGCGTGTTGGCGGGTGGCCAGATGTTCCGTTGTGATCGACCCATATTGGACAGGCATCGACCAGCCGGCGAAATCAACCATCTTGCCGCCGTGCGCAACGTGCCACGCGTGTAACGGAGTCTCAGCCAGAGAGCAAGTCATTGCAATTCCGTTCGCTCGGAGTGCCGAAATGGCCATCGTTCGATAGTGAGTTTGCTTGTCGCCGAGGCCCTGTTGCGGGGACTCACCTGACGGCCCCGATTGTACCCGATTAGCGATGAATCGCTAGGGGCTCGATGGGCCGCATCCGATATCAGAAAGGCGATTACCGCCGTTTTTTTCGCTTTCCCTTTCCCCGTGACCGGCTGGCATTTTTTGACGCGGCTTTGCGATTCTTGCTGTCACGTTTCAAGCTGTTCGACCCTCCCGATTGCCGTTGTTTCGTTGCTTGTTGAGGGCCCGTTTGCGAAGCCGTTATTTTCTCGATGACGTCAAAGTCCAATTCACGCCGATCCAGATCAACGCGTGCAATGCGGACCTTGAGGAGGTCTCCAAGTCGAAAACTGTTTTCCTCGCGGTGGCCGATGAGAGCGTGTATCGATCCGTCAAAGTAGTAGTCGTCCGGCGGTAGCGAATCGACATGAATCAGGCCTTCGGCCGGGATCTCAACGCCTTGGGCGAAGACGCCAAAGTCTTCGACGCCGGTGATCACGACTTTCATCGTTTCACCAATTCGCTTCGAGAAATAATTGAGCAACTTTAATTTGATCAATTCTCGCTCGGCAGCTTCCGCCCGTTGTTCACGCTGCGAACAGTGTTCGCCTTCATTCATCAAGTGATCGGCATCGGTGTGGGGGCTCTTATTACGGATAATCGAATCCATCAAGCGATGAATCGTGAGATCCGGGTAGCGTCGGATTGGCGACGTGAAGTGGCAGTAGTGTTTGGCCGCCAACGCATAGTGCCCTGAATCCTGCGGGCTGTAGACAGCCTTTTGCATGGATCGTAACACGGCGTAATTAACGGCCTGTCCGATTGAGGCGCCATTCAGTTCCTGAAGGACCCGTTGGATCTCAAAGCGATTTTGTAAATCATCGCAAGGGATTCCCAGTTCACGCACGAATTCCGTCAACGTAGCCAGTTTTTTGGGGTCCGGCGTTTCGTGAACACGGCGAAGAAACGGGAGCTGGTCATCAGACAAGCGTTCGGCCACGGCTTCATTGGCCGCCAACATGAACTCTTCGATGATCTGGTGGCTTTCGGTGTGTTCGATTTTACGAGCACCTTTAACTTTGCCTTCACTATCCAGCTTGATTTTTATCTCGGGGAGTGACAATTCGATACTGCCACGCTCGTGCCGTCGCTTTCGTAAAATCATTGCCAGCTGATACATGTTTTTCAGCAAGTTAAATACATCGGAATCAAGTTTGCGATGCCAGTTAATCGGATTTTCGAGGTAGTCGTCGACCTCTTCATAGCTGAATCTTTGTTTGCTTTTGATGGCCGCGGAGCAGAAGTCGGTGGCAACCCGTGCCCCGTCGGCTGTGAATTCGATGAAGGCGGTTTTGGTAAACCGGACCTGGTCCGGTTGCAAACTTGCCAGATGATTCGAGATGATTTCCGGAATCATCGGAATCACTCGATCGGGCAAGTAGACGCTCGTGGCCCGATCGCGAGCTTCGCGGTCGAGCGCCGTATTGGGTTTCACAAAGTGCGAGACGTCGGCGATATGAACACCAAGCCGAAAGTGTCCATTTTCCAGCTTTTCCAGTGAGATTGCGTCGTCAAAGTCTCTCGCGTCTGCCGGGTCGATGGTGATCACGGTGGTAGCGGTGAGATCCGTACGATCTGCGAGTGTTTCAGGGTCGAATGCTTCGGCTTCTCCTCGAGCAACTTCGAGCACCTCTTCTGGAAAGCCATCGGGTAAGCAGAACTGGCGGAGGACGGTCAACGTATCGACCCCCGGTTGGCCATGTTTTCCCAAAACCTCGGTGATCACTCCCTCGCCCGGCTGCGTCGAGGACGGGTAGCGGATCAACTCGATGACCACTTTATCGTCTGGCTGGGCATTCTTGGCCCCCGGATCACCGACCGCAATTGGTGCAGGGAATTCGCCGCCATCGATTTGCACCAACCCAACCTCAGAACGTTCGAAATAAGTGCCGACGAACTGTTTGACTCCCCGTTCGACGACTTGCAGGATTTCGCCGCTGATTTTAGAGCCGCCTTGACTTGTTCGCCGGCGACTGGTGCGCACACGGACAAGGTCACCCGTGGCCGCATCTTTGGTCTTTACGGCCGGAATAAAGATGTCGTCGGCGCGGCCCATGGCACGCTTCGTGCCCTTGGGGCGGACGAATCCGTAACCGGCATAGTTGCGTCGAAAGGTCCCGAGCACTTCATCAGTGCGTTGGCTGCCTGCGCCTTCGACCAAATGGTTCTTGCCGTAGCGAAGTTCACCTCGCTTGGCCAACTTTTTGATCGCTCGCTTCAAGTCCTGATGTTGCGACTTGTGGATGCCGATTTGTTTCGCGATGACGCGAGGTTTTACCGGTCGGTAGTTGGGACGACTGATATGGCGTAGGACGAGACGTTCTAGATCCTGGGCGCTCATTTGGCCTCCTAGTGACGGGTTCCCTGATGACTGGCCCCCTGATGACTGGCCCTCTGATGACTGGCCCCCTGATGACTGGCCCCCTGATGACTGGCCCCCTGATGACTGGCCCCCCTAATGACTGCTGGCGATCGTCACCATCTTGGGGGAGGTATTTATGGAGCCTTGAACAGCTTGCGACCAAGGTGCGGATGATAGGTGGTCCAAGCACTGCCTTCGTTTGGATCGTCTCGCATCAATTGGTCGAAGTTGTGCACTTTCGCATCAAGGTCATCCAGATAGTGTAGGACCAAAGCTTCCATTGTCATGGGGACTTTTGGGCTTCCGTATTCTAATTTTCCATGATGGCTGACGATCATATGCTTTAGCTGCATTGCCAAGCCGGCAGGGAATTCTTCACCGGACAATTCGGACACCTCTTGCAGCTTGCGATCGAGAATTGTGACGCCTTGGACCAGGTGCCCCACCATTTGGCCCTCATCCGAATATCCGAGCGCTTTGTCGTAGGTTAATTCGTCGATCTTTCCAATGTCGTGAAGAAACGTTCCCATGACCAACAGGTCATGGTCAACCTGAGGGTAATGCGGACATACTGATTCCACGACTCGAATCAGATGCACGACATGTTCCAGCAGGCCACCCGGATAGGCATGGTGGTGTTTGATACCTGCTGGAGCACGTGAAAACTTCTTCATGAAGCTTTCATCCATTAAGAAACATTCCGCGAGGCTCTTGAGATGAAGGTCTTCCAGGGCACGGAGTGCTTTGCCCAGGGTCCGCTGCAATTCCTCTCGCTGTGCGGATGAAAGATTAACAAAGTCTTCTTCGTTGATACTGCCCGGTTCCGCTTCCTCGATCTGATTGACGATGATTTGTAGATTGCCGTTGTAGATTTGCGAGCTTCCTTGCACCTGCACATAGTCACCGTTGTCAAATGCAAGGTACACGCTGTTGCTGGCATTCCACATCATCGCGTTGACGCTGCCGCTCCGATCAGACAAGCGAAGTTGCAAATAGAGATTCCCATTTCGGTTGGGTCGTAACTGCTTCTCGGATGCGATGAAGACGTCGTCGATGTCTTCGCGATCGCCCAGTTCTTTGAGATAACGCCGTGCCATTAATTGCCCTTTGGGTCTGTTGGATTTGTCGAAGTTGCAGAAACATGCTCGGCACGATGGCCGCGAGAGGAGCACGACCACACCAGACTGCTGCGATTTTAGAGGGCAGTCGGGGGGGCCAACAAGGTGGTCGGAGAGCGGATTCGCCCCATAAACGACTTCCTGTCATCGCTTTTTCGCTTAAACAAAGGCTCGGCTTGCCGATTTTACTACGCCTAACCTAGAATGCCGCCAGTTGATCGCGGCTTTCATCAGTCGTGAAAACCAACTCAGATACAGCTGCTGATGGGCAGCATCGAGGAGTAAGAGAGAATCCATGGCAAAGCAACCTGCCAACGCAATTAATCCCAGTCGGCAAGCGGATTATCCCCAATGGTATCAAGAGGTCATCAAGGCGGCTGATTTGGCAGAGGCCTCCGATGTGCGTGGCTGCATGGTCATCAAGCCCTGGGGCTACAGCTTATGGGAGAATATGCAACAGGTGCTCGACCGCATGTTTAAAGAGACGGGGCATGAAAATGCCTATTTCCCCTTGTTTATCCCGATGCGGTTTTTAGAAAAAGAAGCTGAACACGTGGAGGGTTTCGCCAAAGAATGTGCCGTCGTCACCCATCATCGGCTGGAGCCTGGACCTGATGGCGGTTTGGTTCCCGCAGGCCCGCTCGATGAGCCCCTGATTGTACGACCAACGAGCGAAACGATTATTGGGGCCACCTACGCACGATGGATTCAGTCGTATCGGGATCTTCCCATCTTGATCAACCAATGGGCGAATGTCGTCCGCTGGGAAATGCGGACACGAATGTTTTTGCGGACCGCAGAATTCCTCTGGCAAGAAGGACACACGGCTCACGCGACTCAAGAGGAAGCGATCGAAGAAACGATGCAAATGTTGCGTGTCTACGCCGATTTTGCCGAAAACTACATGGCGATGCCCGTGGTCCAAGGTGAAAAGACCGATGGCGAAAGGTTCCCGGGCGCGGTCGCTACTTACAGTATCGAAGCCATGATGCAGGATCGTAAAGCACTCCAAGCGGGAACCTCGCACTTTCTCGGGCAAAACTTTTCGCGTGCCCAGGAAATTAAATTTCAGGATCAACACGGTCAAGAAGTTTTTGCCTGGACCACCTCCTGGGGAGTCTCCACCCGATTGGTGGGCGGTCTCGTCATGTCTCACTCGGACGACGATGGCTTGGTGTTGCCACCCAAACTAGCTCCCAAGCATGTGGTGATCTTGCCGATCTATCGAAAAGACGAAGAAAAAGCCGCCGTGTTGGAATACTGCAACTCGCTCAAGCAAGAATTGGAACAACAGCCTTATTCAGACGGTCGGGTTCGCGTTCTGATTGACGATCGTGATCTTCGAGGCGGAGAGAAAAACTGGCAACACATCAAACGTGGTGTGCCGCTCCGAATGGAGGTTGGACCTCGGGATGTCAAAAGCAATGCTGTCTTTCTCGCCCGCCGCGACAAAGGTGTGAAGGAAAAGCAGAGTGTGCCGCGAACCGAGATGATCGCCAAGGTTGGCCAACTGTTGGACGAAATTCAAAACGGTCTCTACCAGCGAGCACTTGCTCTCAGAGAAGAAAACAGCTGCCGCATCGAATCGCTCGACGACTTTCGAGCTTACTTTACTGCGAAAGATTCAGATAAACCGGAAATTCATGGAGGATTTGCTTGGTGCCACTGGAGCGAGTCGCCTGAGATGGACCGCTTGCTTAAGGAGATGAAGGTTACGATTCGGTGTGTACCGATGGATGGCAATGAAGAGTCCGGAACCTGTATCTTTACCGGGAAACCGAGCGCCAGGCGAGCTGTCTTCGCGAAAGCCTACTAAGGCTTGTTGAGTCGCTCAATGCGACGTTAAGTTCCCGCTCCTCTCAACAGTGAAGCTTTGCAACATGGCTGAGATTCGTTCCGCTCGACCCGTCGTAATGTTGATTGCCGTTTGTAGCCGCTACGAGCAGGCATTGGATTGGGCTGCTCAACGGGCTGAAACGGAATTTGGTCCGATTGAGTTGCGAAGTCCCGCCTTTGAATTTAATCAAACCGAATACTATCAGGCCTCCATGGGAGCTGGACTGAAGAAGCAGTTCCTCGCTCTGCGAAGACTTATTGACCCGGGGCAATTACGTCATGTCAAACGCAGTTCGAATGGCTGGGAAATCGAATATGCGAAACAGACTGATTGGCCGGAAGAACGTCCGCTGAACCTGGACCCGGGCTATGTGTCGGAGGCCAAGCTTGTTTTGGCCTCCACCAAAGATCACTCCCACCGAATTTACCTCGATGATGGGATTTACGCCGAGGTGACACTGCATTACCGGGGCGGTCGCTGGCAGAAATCCGCCTGGACTTATCCGGATTATCAACAGGCGGATTTTCAGGAGTTTTTTCTTCGTTGTCGCGATTTTTTGCGGCTGGAATTGCGTCAATAAAGCTTCTGTCGCGATGATTTTGACGACGAACGGCGGATCATCGGTTGTGTATTTGAAAGGAGAGTCGAACTTGGCCTGCGACTTAGGTTTCCAAGCTCGCACTTCAATGATTACCATGGAGGAAGGCGCGGGGGTCGCGCAAGATTTCTGCCGATGACAGGGAATACCTCATGAAGTCAGTTTTTTTTATTGCCCTTGCGGCAGTGCTACTTGGTGCGGCGGTTGGTGTTGGTTCTTCGGTGTATCAGTTTAATCGTGTCCCGACCTATGCATTTTCAAAGCCTGCGGTGGAAAATGCGCTGAGTTCGCATCAGCAAGTGAGCCAGGATCCGGGTATCGCGAGTTTGGAAGTGATTGGTTCTCGCGAATTCAATTTTGGCGTGATGTCTAAAGAGGAAACTCGCCAACATACCTTCGTCGTCAAGAACGTCGGCGATGGGCCGTTGACACTCCAATTCATCGATAAGTCCTGCCAATGTACCGATGTGACGATGTCCCGTAGTATTGTTCCTCCTGGCGAATTGACGGACGTCACGCTCAGTTGGCAACCCAACAACTACCGCTTTGATTTCAGCCAGATTGCTCGATTCAAGACGAATGACCCATCGATGCAGGAGTTGGATTTGCGGATCAAAGGGCGAGTGCAACAGCTCGTTCGTCCCGTCCCTGCTTCGTTAAGTTTTGATGGCTTGCGAGCCGACCAACAATCTTCTGTGAAGCTTGTTCTGTACGGCTATCGAGACGATGATTTGGAGGTCGAACAGGTTGAATTCCTCAAGGCGGGAACGGCTGATTTCTTCGAAGCAACCGTGAAGCCGTTAGACAGTGAGCAGCTTGCCGAAGAGCCTGGCGCAAAAAGCGGGGCTGCCATTACGGTCACGCTCAAGCCGGGGGTGCCGATTGGAACCTTTTCGCAGCGGATTCGGTTGCGAACGAACCAGACCGAGTTGGAACCGATTGACTTGCCTGTGCAGGGGTCGATTGTTGGGGATATCAGTGTGTTTGGTGCGGGGCTTGACCGTCAGACGGGCGTCCTCGAGTTGGGGGTGCTCAAGGGTAAGCAGTTGCACCAACGGAAGCTGTTTGTTGTCGCCCGGGGGGCGGATTCTGCCAGCGTTGAATTCAAAGTTGTCGAAACTGATCCAGCCGATGTTCTGGAAGCTTCGTTTGACGAGCCGACGTTGGCTGGTGGTCTAAAGAGATACCCGCTTTCGATCCGAATTAAACCGAACGGCGAGATTATTGACCGTACAGGTAGTAAAGTAGGGCCTTTGGGGAGAATCGTGATTGAATCGAACCGCCTAGACTCGCCTAAGTTGAATCTGTATGTCAGTTTTCTCCTCGAAGAGAGTCCCTAGTTTTGCGCCTTTGCCACCATCGCTGGCAAAGGTAGCCAATTAATCTGACCGTTTAGCTTTTGGGTTCCAACTTATGAGTCGCCATCTAACCGTTTTTGTAGCCCTGGCCCTCCTGTCCGTCTTGCTGGTTTCGTCCTGGCAGATCGCTCAGTCTGATGAGACTGCGGCAACAACACGACAAAATGAGTTCGAAGGGTGGCAAAAGCCAGAGGTTGCTCTTTTGATCACCGGACGTCAACACGGCTACATCGAACCGTGCGGTTGCACGGGTCTGGCGAACCAGAAAGGTGGAATGGCCCGCCGTCATTCCTTATTGAAGCAATTGAAAGCAAAAGGATGGGACGTTGTTCCCCTCGATGTGGGAAATCAAGTACGTCGTTTCGGAGCTCAAGCCGCGGCAAAGTTTCTTTCGACGGTGGATGGTCTTCGCGAGATGGAGTACGGAGCGGTGGCGTTTGGTCCCGATGATCTGCGTCTGACACTTGGAGATCTGATTGCAGCGGTGGCCAGCCAGACGGGTGAGTCTGACTTGTTCATTTGTGCCAATGCAAACCCGGCCGGCTTTGTCGAAGGGTTTCGGGTGATCGAAGCGGGGGGGATGCGTATCGGTGTCGCTGCTGTCCTGGGAACGGAGCAACTCGCTCGTGTGACCCAAGAGGACATTTTCAAGAGTGCTCCGATGGAGTCACTGAAGGACACCATGGTGCAAATGAAAGCTGCAAATTGCGATTTCCAGGTATTGCTCTCTCATGCGTCGATTGACGAGTCATCTTTGTTCGCCAAGGCGTTCCCTCAACTGGACCTGGTTGTAACGGCGGGTGGCGCGGGCGAGCCAACATTCAAGCCGCAAGAGATCGCAGGTGCGAAGGCGGTGATGATACAAGCTGGCACCAAAGGCATGTATGCGGGAGTGGTTGGCATCTACAAGCAGGGAGAAGATCGACTCAAGTATCAGCGAATTCCGTTGGATGATCGATTTGAGGATTCAACGGAGATGCTCGACATTCTTGCCGCTTACCAAGATAAGCTGAAGCAGCAAGGCCTTGCCGGTTTGGGCTTATCGCCAGTTGCCCATCCTAGCGGTCGCAAGTACGTCGGTTCGGAAAGCTGTGGCGATTGTCATGTTCAAGCTTATGAGAAATGGCTTGAGACGCCTCATGCTCATGCCACCGATTCGATCTCTCAGCCCACCGAACGAGCAGATATTCCCAGGCATCATGATCCTGAGTGTATCAGTTGTCATGTGACCGGTTGGGACCCCCAGCGTTATATTCCTTACGATTCCGGCTACTTGGATCTTGAAAAATCGGCCCTGTTGCATGGCAACGGTTGTGAGAACTGCCATGGTCCGGGGAGTCAGCATGTGGCGGCCGAGAATGGCGAGATCGAGAATCTTACCGATGAACTCATCGCAAAATATCGCGGGCAGATGCGGTTAGAGATGGGCAAAGCGACCCATGAAAAATGCCTTGAATGTCACGACCTGGACAACAGTCCAGACTTTCACAAGCCGGGTCAATTTGAGGCCTACTGGAAGGAAGTTGCGCACCCGTGGAGTGACTGAGACGCGGTGGCAGCGGCGAGGGAGAGATGACTTGAATTGGGTCAAGCTCCGGAGTTCAATTCGGCCATTACGTCATCTGGAATGTTGAAGTTTGCCGATACGTTTTGGACGTCGTCATGATCATCGAGTAGTTCCATTAGCTTGAGCACTTTGCGCCCTGTGCTGGCATCGAGATCGACAGTGGCTGATGGTATCCGCGTCAACTGTTTGACTGTGGGTTCGATTTGGGCTTCTTCGAGGGCTGCCAGCAGATCGGCGTAAGCGTCGGGTTCGCAGGTGATTTCGAACTGGTCACCCTGCTGTTCCACGTTGTCACCGCCGGCGTCCAAGATAACTTCCATCAGCCGATCTTCATCGACTTGATCAGTCGGCACGACGATCAAGCCTTTGCGGTCGAATAAGTAGGCGACACAACCGGTGCCACCAAGCTTTCCACCGTACACTTCGAACAGTTTTCGAATTTCGGGTGCCGTTCGATTGCGGTTGTCGGTCATGATTTCGCACATCACGGCGACGCCGTTGGGACCGTAGCCCTCGTACAGAACTTCCTCAACATCCCCGCCGTCGAGTTCGCCAGTACCTTTTTTGATGGCTCGATCAATATTATCTTTGGGCATCCGAGCAGCCCGGGCGTCGGCCAGCGGTACCCTCAAGCTGACGTTTGTATCCGGATCAGCACCGCCAATTCGGGCTGCTACCATCAATGCTTTGGAGATTTTGCTCCAGACCTTGCCGCGTTTGTTGTCGATCAGCGCTTTTTTGTGTTTGATGCCCGCCCAATGTGAATGACCTGCCATTTTGCCTTACTCCCGTCTTTCCAGCTCCAACTTCGATTCAATTCTTTTTCGATCGTTTGCCTGTTTTTCCAACAGCAATTTGAGTGCTTTTTGCCACGTCTCTCGTGCCTCTTTGGCCTGCCCCAATTTGTTGAAGGTGTCGGCGAGGTGTTCGAGGATGATCGGATCGGGCCTTTCGATTTCGATCGCCTTTTGCAATGGCTCAACGGCTTCCTGGTAGCGTGCAAGTTGGTACAACGCCCAACCGAGGCTATCGAGGTAAGCAATGTTTTCCGGTTCGGCAGCTACGGCCTTTTGAGCCATTCTCAACGCCCGGTTCAGGTGGAGGTTCTGATCGGCCCATAGATACCCCAGGTCATTGTGGGCGCCGACATCCATTGGATACTCATCCAATACTTGTTCCAGCCATTCGATCCCCTTCGCGATATTTTCTTGAGCAACGCAGATGTTTGAAAGCGTCATTTTTGCTTCCTTCACTGCAGCGCGGGCACCGCCGGTTTGAAAGTCATCTTGGTACTGATCAAGAAAGTCAAGATAAGCTTGTTTTGATTCATCCCAGCGCTCTGCCAAGTACAAAATCCAAGCGGGTCGCATCTCAATCGCCGGGATACCTTTTGATCGTTTGGCCGCATCCTTGGCCGCTAGGAGCGCTTCGTCGTACCGGTCATTCACCGCAAGTGCGCCCGACAAGTAATAAAGTACTTCGGCCGTTCGCCTGCCGGGAATTTTTTCATCGAGCATTTCCTGGAATATCTGAATCGCCCGTTCGGACTCATTCGCCAGCAGCATTTCTAAGCCCCAGCTGATCCAGAGTTGGGCATCGGCACGCGGGGCCTTTCCTGCAACGAGGCGAAAGAACTCGTCGGCCAATTCATATTGTTCGGTCAGAATTGCCAGATTGGCCAGCGCGAGTGCCTCTCCCTGTAATTCTTTTTCAGGATGGTCCCCGAAACGTTTTCGCCCATCTACTGCTAGTTGGTTGATTCGTTCGGGGGTTTCGACCAGCGGCGTAAGCTCACTCTTTAACGCCGTGATTCCGTTCAATTCGGTGACCGCACGCCCCAGCAGTTCCAGCAAACGTCTGTCGTCGTCGAGTTGTTGATAACAAGTCACCAGGCCGCGGTAGGCATCAACGGACGGCTGCTGCTGCAAAACTTGTTGGTAGAGTTCTGCTGCTTTGCCGTATTGTTTTGCCTCCAAATACTGATCGGCGAGAAAGTAGCCGATGTAAGCGTTTTGGGGTTGTTGCTCGCGCAGTTCAACCAGACGCTTGATCAATTGATCTTGTCTGCCTTGTGCTTCCTCTAATTCAGCTAGGAGTCGGTAGGGCGAGGTTCCGGCCTCGTCGATCCCAGCCTCGAGATAGATCGCCAACTGTTTTTCGGCAGCTTCGACCTTATTTTGCTCTTTCGCAATGCGGGCTAAATGGAAAGCCAGAATCGGTGCGGTTTTCTCATTGGGGTGCGCCTTCCGAAATAACTCGGCTGCCTTCTCCAGGCGATTGGCCAGAAAGTTAGACTCTCCGATTACTGAATAAGTTGGCCCGGAATCTTTAAGAAGAGTTTCGATCGCGATCGCATCGGCCGATCCCTTTTTAGCCGTTTTCATCACGGACAGAACACGATCAAACGCGTCGCTCGCCTTGCCATACTTTTCGTTGAGGAAGTAAAGTCTACCCAGTTCGAATTGGGTGATCACACCGGCCCCTTTTAAATCGCTTTCGGCTGGCACTTCCGCAGTTATTTCGTAGAGCTTGGCCGCTTCCTCAAATCGTTCTTGTTCTGTGAGGCGAACTGCGAGTCGTCGTAGAATGAAGGAATCGAGCTTTGTTCCCGATTTCAGCATTTTGGCGTATCTTGCCGCTTCTTCGCCGTGGCCCAGTCGAAAGGCTAGAGGCACGATTTCCTTGAGAATTGTTTCGGAGCCGTTTGAATATCGATGGGCTCGCTCGTATTTTCGGAGTGCTTCCAGATATTTTTCTCGTCGAAACAGGAGTCGTCCTTCGGCGAAGAGACTGGAAGAATGAATCCGATCTTCATCGGCTTCACTTCGTGTTGTCCGAGGTACAAATGGCTCCAGATCGGACAGGTTTTCTGATGGGCCGTTTTGCGCCAAGAGCACAGGTTGAAAGAAGGGTGTAATCAGCAGTACAGACAAGAGCGTGCGGGAAAGTGCAGGCATCAAAAGAATCTCCACGCGGCCGGGGCAATTTGGCCTTGGGTGAAATGAGAGACCGTCAAGTCGCTAGTCTCGGTTCAGGCATCACACATCGTATTCTACTCATACGGCGGAGCGAGTGTGGGATTCGTGCCGGAACGTCTATCGGTCTCAACGTGGTTTGCGACGAGCGAGTTGCTTTGAGGCTGATTTTTTGTTGCCTTTGACGGCCTTCTTGGCGACTGCTTTCTTACTGACTGCTTTCTTACTGACTGCCTTCTTTTTGCCGGTCTTCTTTTTGACGGGTTCCACCTTTTTCTTTTTGGCGGCGGTTTTTTTGCTGACCGCTTTCTTTTTGCCGGGTTCCGCCTTTTTCTTTGTGGTTGGAGCTTTCGCGGTAGTGTTTTTCACCGTCTTTTTCTTTGGGGGGACTGCTTTCTTTTTTGTTTTTACAGGTTTGGCAGCCGCCGCTTTGCGTCCACCCCGTTTGGGCAACCGGTCTTTCGCAGTAGGGCTCATCTCCAACAGGATATTGCGGATATTTGTGTTGAAGGGGCTGGCTGCCAATTCGGCTGCCAACTGGTGCAATAAGGAACTGAATTCCTCGCCTTTGGTTTTGGGGATTGCACGTTCAAGTCCCGGCACCCGTCCCTTTTTCGTCTCGTCTTCGCTTGCCACATCGGCAATATAGAGCACGTTCATCGATGATTTGCAAAGTGGAATCGAATGGCCGCCGAGCCCATTTTGAACCAAGTAGGAAATCGAAAAAGTGGTCGTTCCGCGGTAGCTTTCCAATTGTTTGATGGCCGCGCCCAGGTTTTGTTTCTTGAGGAGATCCACGTCAAAGGAATAGACCGATTCGAACACGCTATGCAATGTGTGTTTGAGTTGCGTGGCGGACTTGGATGGATCGGCGCTGCCTTTCATCAATTCGGTCAGTTCTCGGACGGTCGTGACTCGGACCTCGTTCCAATCGAACATGGACTCCTGCAGTCTCGCAAAAATTTCGTCGGCGATTTCATAGCGAGTGTTTTCCAGGCAGCATGCGTAGAGCAACTGCTCGAGAACAGGGCGTTCAGCCTGCTGGATTGGTTTGAAGTGTTTGGCAAGGACTTTGTGGGTCTTGGCTATTTGTGCGGCGCGATTGGATGCAGACATCTTGTTTTCATCACGTAGGGGTTTGGCAGGAATGGATCAACGATTCATCGAGATGCGTCGTCAGGATTTTCGTCGAGTAGTGTGTCTTCGTCGTCGCTAGGTTCCGCATCATCCGAGGTGTCTTCATCAGCAGGCAGGACATCATGCAGAATCTCAGATACTTTGAACGCGTGCTTGATGCCCTTGTCGAGAACAAATTGAATTCGTGGGGTGTATCGCGTGTCAATGCGATCGTTGACCCGTTTCTGGAGGAATCCGGCGGAACCTTGCAGGCCGTGCATGCAAAGGCTCTGTTGCTTTTCATCGCCCATCACCGAGACGTGAACTTTGGCAAATCTCATGTCGCCGGAGATTTCGACGAAGGTCACCGTCACGTTTTGGATACGTGGATCTCGCAATTCGGTGAGGATCGCTAAGCTGACGACCTCTTTAATCGCAGATGCTGCTTTGAGTGTACGGCGCGAACTCATGGAAATCCCAAACTACGGCATGACAACGGCGAGAAAAATTTGAGTTACAAAGATCGTGCAATTTCTTCGATCTTGTAGGCTTCGAGGATGTCGCCCTCTTTCAGATCGTTGAATCCGGAGAGCTTCATGCCGCATTCGTAACCTTCGCGGACTTCCTTCGAGTCATCTTTTTCACGGCGGAGTGAATCGAGTGGATAATCGCCGATGCCACGTCCATTTCGATTGACGCGAACACGACATCCACGTTCGATCGTACCGGCCAGCACGCGACAACCGGCCACCGTGCCGACGCGACTGATCGTGAAGGTTCGCTGGACCAAGGCACGTCCAAGTTCCTTCACGCGTTCTTCCGGCTTGAGCTTGCCTTCCAAGGTTGCCTTTAGATCTTCGGTGACCTTGTAGATGATGTCGTAACGTCGAATCTCGACGCCTCGTTCTTCCGCAAGGATCCGTGCTGATTCGTCGGGAATCACGTTGAAACCAATAATCACCGCGTCGGACGCATCCGCAAGCGTTACGTCGGCAGCGGTGATTCCACCCACTGTTGCTTGCAATAATTTGATTTGAACTTCTGGATGCTGCAGCTTGTCCAATTCCTTTTGGATCGCTTCGATGGAACCTCGTACATCGGCCCGGAGAACCAGATTGAGGTTTGTGACTTCGATTTCATCGCCCAACCGGCCTTCTTCCATTCGGCGTTGGAATTCTTCGAACGAAACTCGGACTGTTCGACCTGAGAGTGATCGTGAACGAGTCTGTGTTTGACGTTGTTCAGCAATTTGGCGCGCCTGAGCGATGTTTTCCAGGACATGGAAAGAATCGCCAGCTTCGGGAGCCATATTGAGGCCGGTCAAGTTGACGGGTGTCGAGGGGCCCGCCTCTTGGAGTTTCCGAGTTGGCTTCAGGGTGTCATGCATTGCTTTGACTCGGCCGTAGGCACCACCACAGACCATCACATCCCCAACTCGGAGTGTTCCGTTTTGTACGATGACTTTTGCCACGACTCCCCGATTGCCTTGCTGTTCCGCTTCCAGGCAAGTTCCTGACGCCGCACGATCTGGGTTCGCTTGGTATTCATGCAGATCAGCGGTCAGCAACAAAGTTTCCAAGAGGGTATCGATGCCGTCGCCGTTGATGGCACTGGTTTGCACCACTTCCACATCCCCGCCCCATTCGGAGGGAAGCAATTCTTGCGCGGACAGTTCTTGCATCGCACGGTTGATATCGGCTCCGGGAAGATCGCACTTATTGAGTGCTACGACGATCGGCACTCCAGCAGCCCGAGCATGGCTAATTGCTTCTTCCGTTTGCGGCATGATCCCGTCGTCAGCGGCGATCACCAGGACCGCGATATCAGTCACATTGGCACCTCGAGCACGCATTTCGGTGAATGCCTCGTGACCCGGGGTATCGACGAAAGCGATTTCGCGATCATCCTTCTTTAGCTTGTACGCTCGGATGTGTTGGGTGATCCCGCCCGCTTCGCCTGAGACCACATCGATGCCGATGATCGCGTCAAGGAGCGAAGTCTTCCCATGGTCAACGTGTCCCAAGAAGGTGATGACAGGGACGCGTGGGACGAGTGAGTTCGGATCGTCCTCGGTTTCGAGCATTTGCGTAATCAGCTGATCCTCAAGTGTCTCGGCGAGTTTGAATTCGACCTCTAACTCAAGTTCGGCTGCGACGAGTTCGGCCGTTTCGGCGTCGATTTCCTGGTTGATGGTAACCATGGTGCCGAAGCCCATCAGCGTGCGCTGGATCTCGGCCGTTGGCACACCAGTCGCCTCGGATAAGCTCCGAACGGAACACGGTAATTCGACACTGACTTTCCCTTTACGGGGAGCGGCCGTGTTGGTGCCTTTGCGGACCAAACGCCGTCGTTTTCGGCGTACATCCTGATCGTCGTCATCTCGTCCGCTTCGCGAGCGGCGTCGTTTTTGCTGACGTGCGGCCCGACTACCCGCCATGGTGGCGAGTTTCTTGTCTCGCGAGTCGTCCTCTTTACCACCTTCGGCTTTACCACCTCGGCGTCGATCTCTCCCACCGGCGGATTTCGAGGATGCGTCTCGATCCGTGGAAGACTTTTGAGTTGGTGGGGCTTTCGGCTCGTTCGAGTCCTTGTCCTGTTGTTTCGTGAATTGTTCAAGCGGAGCACGGCTGCCTGATTTGGCATTTCGGATCGCATCAGCCGGCAGTGTCATGATGGGCTTTTGCGGTGCCGGTTCGTTTGACTTCGGTTTAGCAGTCGGTTGGGCTGTCTTGGGAATGGCCGCCATGCGAACGACCGGTTCCTTGCGACCGGCGTCTTTTCGAGACGCAGTTTTAGCCGAGTCTCGATCTTTGCCTGACGCGTTGTCGCCAGCCTCTGTCGTCGATTTTGAACTCGTCGGCTGAATCACACGAGGCTTGCCCGTGCTGCCACCGGGACCGATGTAATCTTCGCGAGTAAAAGCCGGCTGTTCGGGTGCAGCTGCAGGCGGGGCGGGCTCTGACTTGGGCTTGGGCTTGGGCTTGGGCTCGGGCTTGGGCTCGGGTGCCGCCTTGGGTGCCGCCTTGGGAGGCACCACCTTGGGGATGGTGGGCGGCTTGGCCGCAGGTGGGGGAGTTGGTGCGCCTTCGGCGCGCGTCCCACCTTTCAAGAAAGCTTTGACTTTGGTGAGCTCATCGTCTGTCAAACTAGCCAGGGCAGAACCTTTTCCGGTTATGCCTGCTTTCGCACAGACATCGACAAGCTCCTTGCTGTCGATCTTTAAATCTTTCGCTAATGCGTAAATCCGAATGGGCACGTCTGCCCTCCTTAATCTTCCTTGCGTGCGACGAAGTCCGATCGTTCTGCACGCCTGCGGTAGTTGCTCTTAACCCATTTGTCCGTACTCCCCGCTTGGTTGGTCAAGTGGCTTGAGGGACTTTCCCATCATTCAAACCGATTGATCTTACCGTGCGTTTCACCCTTGCTAATCAAGGGATCCTAACACCAGCTGGACGACGGCTACGACTCAAGGGTCGTATCGCGTGGTTCGCTTTCGGTGGCCGGTTGTGATACGGCACCGTCAGGCGATTCGTTTTCTGCGGTCTCCGTGGGGGCATCACCGTCCGCTTCTACAGCAGACGTTTCGTCCCCCGAGTTCCCCAGTGTAACACTCGTGGCGTCGACTTCCACTCCTTCGGAGTTGGATTCTTCCGTGGCATCGGCAATCGCAGCCGCTTCTCTGGCCGCTTCTTTGGCCGCTTCGAGGGCTTCCGCTTCTGCGGTCGCCTTGTCGATTCGTTCTTGTTCTTTCAAGCGACGGCGTTCAGCAGCGGCGGCCTGTTCGGCCTCTTCGGCTCGTTGCTCGGCCTGTTCGACAATCTGATCGACCACCTCTTGGCTGAGACTTCCCATTTCCATCAAGTCATCGGGTTCAATCACCGAGAGGTCGTCGTAGGATAAAAAGCCTTCGCCCACCAATCGTTCCGCCAGTTCGTCGGTAACACCTTCCAGCGCGGAATAGCCAGCGACGGCACTTTCTATTTGTTCCTGCAGTTCATTCTGGGTCATGATTTCGATGTCCCAGCCGCAAAGCTTGCTTGCCAGTCGGACATTCTGACCTCGCCGGCCGATGGCCAGTGACAACTGGTCCTCTCGAACCAGCACGATAGCCCGTCCCATCATTTTGCAGAGGATGACTTCGTCAACTTCGGCCGGTTGGAGCGAATTGGGGATCAAAACCTGCATGTCATCGCTCCAGCGAACGATATCAATTCGTTCCCCGGCCAGTTCATCGACGATGTTTTTAATGCGGTTTCCTCGAACGCCCACGCAGGCGCCTACGCAGTCCACTCGCTGATCGGCACTGCTGACGGCCACTTTACTGCGATAGCCGGGTTCACGAGCCATCGCTCGAACTTCAATGACACCCTCGGCGATTTCAGGAATTTCCTGTTCGAACAGGCGTTGTACCAAATGGGGGCGGGTGCGGCTCAGGATTACCTTGACGCGACTCCCTTCTTTTCGAACGTCAAAAACGGTTGCCCGCACTCGCTCGTTCGCATGGTGTGATTCACCCGGAATCTGTTCGCCACGCGGCAGGATGGCCTCCACGTTTCCAAGGGAGACGGTGGTGGCTCGTCCTTCATTTCGCTGCACGACTCCGCCGACCATTTGGCCGGACAATTCGTCATACTCGTCGTAGAGCGCATCGCGTTCGGCTTCGCGAATTTTTTGAATGATCACCTGTTTGGCGGTTTGAGCTCCAATCCGTCCGACCGTTTCTTCCGGATCGAGCGGTTCTCCGTTCATTTTTCCGCGAATCGAGCCGTCCACGCGGTCAATCTCGATCTCGATTTCCGCGTCGTCACCGTAATTTTTTCTCGCCGCGGAGACCAAGGCCGCCTCAATCGCCTGGATGACGATGTCCTTTTCGATGTTTTTGTCGCGGTGGATCGCGTCAACAATCCGCAGCACTTCGTTCGGATTCATGGCACCAATTCGTGGTCGGCCCTGTCTTGAGCGACGTACGGCATCGTTCAAGTCAGGTTCTATATTGTTGTTAACAAGCTGAATCGCCTCAGCCGCAGCTGAAAAGGGGCGATCGCTCGAAAATCCTTCTACACCATAGCTTTAGTTAAACGTAGAATCTCGCCAGCATATAGGCGGACTCGGGGGGTGTCAACCTGGGACGGCGGCGACCGATGGTCCTAAATAGATGTGTTACGCGGCCGTTCTGCGACTGAGTTGACTGGGAAGGCGGGCTCGGTCTTGTTCAGGCGGAGTAACGTCGAATCACGATCGAACTGGCCTGTCCCTGGGGGGTCACGTTCACATTGAGAACCGAATCACCTGCAGATCCCTCTCGACCGTTGGCGAGGTTTAATGCGCATTCGGGGTCAGGTGTCTCGTAGTTGAGAGTTTTGAACAGCTTGCCGTCGCGAATGGCCATCAGGCTCGAGATCAGTTCGATCATGCCGCCGGCTGCTCCCAGGTTACCAAAATAGCTTTTGGCCGCTGCCACCGGTACTGGTTCAGCTCGTTCGGAGAACACCTTTTCGATGGCGACGGCTTCGGCTCGGTCGCAGTCTCGGGTCGACAAGCCGTGGGCATGCACGTGGCCGATGTCCTGCGGCGCAAGGCTCGAGGTCCGCAAAGCCTGCCGCATCACGTTTTCGAGCGCCTGGCGTTGGTTTCCGATGGCATTTTGATCCATCACCGTTGATGATCCGTAGCCGACGACTTCGCCCAGGATGTTTGCCTCACGTTGTACCGCATGATCGAGTTCTTCGAGAACCATCGTGCCGGCGCCCTCGCCAATCACCATACCTTTGCGGTTGAGATCGAAGGGGCGAGAGACTTTTGCCGGATCATCATCGCCACAGGCCAAATCCTCTTGAAGTGCGGTGTGGACGGTTCGCAGCGGGTGGATCCGGCTACCCGTCGCTCCGGTCAAAATCATATCCGCGTGACCCCGTTGAATGGTTGAATAGGCTTCCGCGATCGCCAAGTTGGAGGATGCCTCTCGAACGGTAATCGAGTTATTGGGTCCTCGCAGGTCGTTGTAAATTGCCACATGACAGGCAGGCATGTTCGGGAGATACTTCAGCAGCCAGAGGGGGGTGACTTGAGGAATTCCTGATTCGGGCCATTGGGAGATTTCGAATTTCCCGTTTTCTGTCAGGCAGTTGCGAATCCCCGCTTCGAACTCCTCCGGATCTGTCATGATATAATCCGAGCCGTAGATGACGCCCGTCCGCTCCGGGTCGCATGAGTCGGCACCCAATCCCGCATCGGTCAGAGCCAATTGTGCGGCAGCCACGCCCATCTTGATCTCGCGACACATGACCTTGAGTCCCTTGCGGATGGTCTTTTTTTGTGCGGGAGCGAGTGGACCAAAGTCGTCGATTTTGCCAGCGAAGTCACGGACCTCGCCGCCGTAGCCCATGGGCAGGGTTGCCGTCGAAAATTGGGTTAAAGGACGAACGCCACTCTCGCCGGCACAGAGAGCCTGCCAGAGCGTTTCCTTGGTGTTTCCGAGCGGGGAAACGACGCCGCAACCAGTGATGACAACTCGTCGACTCATTGTTGGTTTCGCGCTCCTCGTCTGAAGCTGGTTTTCAAGCTCACCACCATTTACCGCTTGCGGCATCCGTTCACACCGGCTGAATTTTAGTGATTCATGCGGTTTTCGTCGAGGCAACTCAGGGAATTGGCTCAAAGTGGCCGCGGCTCCAGTCGAGGGATTTTACTCGCTGGCAGTCGATTTCAGTTCGATGTGTTGCTGTTCGAGTCTTTTCTGTCGTTAGTACCGACCGTGGTAATTCAGACGTGCGGCACGTTGCCCTTGTTGTCCCTGCAGGGCGGCGGCTTGGGGAGACGAACCGCCACTACTGCCTGATCGACAGACAAGGAACAGTAAGGCTTCTGCACGAGGAGGGCGTCCGGACGACGTGATGATTGCGGGAAGATTGCTGATGTCAGGGCGATCGAGGCCCGGCATGGCGACCACACCGCGGCTGATCAAAAGCACTTCGTTTTGGGGCCAGTGAAATCGCTCGTGAATTCTCCAGCTGCTGACTTGTGGCACATCGACCGGAACGTGGCCTTTGACCGGGGCGGGCAGTTCGACCGAAATCGACGACATTTTCTCGACTTGATCGACATGGCATTTCACAATGACTTCCATGTTCGCGCCGTCCAAGGTTGCCAGGGGACTGATCGTGAGTGAAAAGCCTTCTTTGATCTCGCCTCGTTGTATTTGATAACCGGGAGCCGCTGTCGGCGTCGCCACGATGCTGCGGGAAAAGGAACGCGGGGTCCACCGCGAAAGCGTGTGGGACTGTCCGTTCAAGACGGTCGCCCCGCTGGAACTATGCTCCCGGAAATCCACCCGCGATCGAAGTTGTGCACCCAGGCGGGCTGCGTCTTCGCGAGTCAGTAACCAAGCATCCAGTCCGGGCGTTTGCACCGGGACAGGCCGCATCATTTTTAAGGCATGTGAACGCCAACTCGGGCTACCGACAGTCACTAGGTGGACGCCTACGCCCACATGCTGTTGATCCGAACGCACAAAACGTTCCACGACGTCTGTAACGATCGCCTGCCGATCCGGGGAATGATAGACTCGGAGCGTTTCACTGTCTGCGTTAAGAATTCCGAAGGGCTGTCCAAACCACGTTTCTGTGCCCGTGTTACGGACCACCCATTCGACGATGTTCTGCTGTGGGTTGGGAATGCCTTGCATCCGATCCACATAGGGCCGGATATCGTATTCTCGCCAAACTTGGCCCGCGTCGGTGGGTAACTGGCCACTGCCTTCCCGCACGCGTGTGACGCGAGGTGGCCCAGCTTGAATGGGGCCCACGTTGTCGGCGGCTGGAGCGGTCGATGGGGCGACAGGCGGTGACTGGGCCGGTTGGCCTGTTGCTGGCTGGTTGGCTTGAATTGTTTGGGGCGTCGGATTCGTTTCGAATTGGGCGAAAGCGGTTGTCGCCAATGCGATTTTCAGTGTGATCACCAAGCAGGTTTGCCGTAAGCTCATCCGTTAAACTCCAGAAGAGGACGGTAAAAGAGAAGAGGGGGCGGAGTATAGGGGCGTTGTTGCCAGCCTCACAAGGGCAGTCAGGTTGTGAGCCATCGCATGGTAGCTTGGTCGGGTGATAGCGGTCGCATGCTGGCTTGGAATCTGCTTGACGATGTCGTGCAGCCGCACTTCCTGACAGCTGGGGGGGAGGTCCAACGATTTTTCAACCGATTACGACCCGTTTGGCTTCGTCATCATAATGGTTTGACGCAAGTTGCCTTCGCACCCGCGGATCGACATACTTGGAGAGAGGAAGGCCGCGTTCCATCTCGTGTTGTTGGGTCACAGGTCGTAAAATTCTCATTAAATCTTGCAGCTTGCGATGCTTATCAAAGTGAACTGAAGTCTGATGAATTCATCTCAATCATCCTCTGCTCAGCCGTCTGATCCAGATCTGTCGGGTCACCAACTGGGTGACTATCTGATTTTGCGTCGGTTGGGGGCCGGTGGCATGGCGGAGGTTTATTTGGCAGAACAGCAGTCTTTGGAACGCCAGGTAGCGATCAAAGTGCTGCGTCCGAATTTGGCGGCGCAGGAGAACTATGTTCGCCGTTTTCACAATGAGGCGCGTGCAGCTGCATCACTGGTGCACGCCAATATTGTCCAGATCTACGAAGTGGGCTGTCTCGAAGGTTTCCATTTCATTGCTCAGGAATACGTCCGCGGTCAAACGGTTACCCAACTTGTCTCCCGAACCGGGCCGTTGGAGATCACAAGGGTAATTTCCATCCTGCGCCAGATTTCGGCCGCTTTGAACAAGGCGGGGCAGGAAAGGATTGTGCATCGTGACATTAAACCAGAAAATATTTTGCTGATGCCGAGTGGCGAAGCCAAGGTGGCAGACTTTGGACTGGCACGTGTAATCGATCCCACCCAATTGGATTTGACGCAGGCAGGTCTCACGATGGGAACGCCTTTGTATATGAGTCCAGAGCAGGTTGAGGGCCGCCCCTTGGATCAGCGCAGCGATCTGTATTCTTGCGGCGTTACCTCCTACTACATGCTGACAGGGCGACCTCCCTTCCAGGGAGAAACTCCGCTCAGTGTCGCGGTGCAGCACCTGCAGACACCTCCCACGCCATTGCAAGATTTTCGTCCTGATGTGCCGGAGCAGCTTTCTGACATCGTGCTCAAGCTGCTGGCCAAGAAACCGTCAGGTCGTTATCGATCAGCAGCCGAGTTGTTAGGCGATCTCCGTTCCTTGTCCGTCGAAGGGGGCGAATACCATCTGCCGCTTGAGGCCGATGCGTTACCAGAAACAGATCACGACGAGCGGTCACACAGTCTGGATGCCACGCGTCAGTTGCAAACGTTAATGCAAACCCAATCGATGCGACAGGTTTCGCGTCGCGGTCGCTGGCTTGTGCCAGTGACGTTGTTTGCCGCTCTTGGCGTCGGCTGCATGGTTGCTCGTTTGACTTGGTCCGGTTCGCTGCTGGCAGAGGATTCGCGAGGAACGGTGCAAATTGAGCGTCGTGATACGGCGGCTGCCCAGTATTTGCACGCTCAATTCATGAATACGGAGGAGGCTTACGAAAGCGTTGCAAAGTATCACGATCCGGCTGAGAGCGCTCTCAATCGCTACTATGCGATGCGGTCGCAACAGCGATTGGCCGATTTCTACGTAAGTCTCTACGATTATGAGGCGGCCTACGCCGCTTTCAGTGTTCTTGAGCAGGATAGCGAGCCCGAGTTTCACGCGATCGGACTTGCCGGGCAGGCGGTGATTCACGATTTACGCGACCAGCTGCCTCAACTGGCGAACAAAATCTCCGAGGTCTGGGGGCAACGTTCCTTGCTCGACGTCGGTTTGCAAAGGGACTTGGAACGCATTGTCGAGAAACGAGATGTGGATGTATCCCCTGCAAAAGGTGATGCGTCCGAATAGCCGTTTTCGAGTGACCCTCACCCTTACGCGAAGGTTACTGCGCGGCGGAGCGACTGCCTCGAGGAGAACCGCTAATCGGTTGATCGGCTGGGAGTGGACGGGCGGCGCAGGCAAAACCCCGTTCGTAGAGCCAACGCTTCAGCTCTCGGAACTTTCCAAAACTGTCCGGATAGGTCCAAACGGTGATCACGGTTCGGCTGGGGTTAAACGACTCGATGAGTTGCGTGAACTGCGAATCGGGTAGCAATGCTTTGTCGGCCGGTTCGCCTAATCGAGAGCTCATTGGCACCAGCACGAATTCCTTCAGTTCGGCAACTTGCCGCACGACCGGCCCGGCTTTAGATATCGATGCGTAGTTCTTGCGGTGCATCGTATATCGCAAATGAAACCCTTGCATGGGTCCGATTGTTTCGGTGATTTCCGGCACCTGCTTCAGTTTCCAAATCTTATTCGGTACCTCGGCTTTCAGTTGATCGGTCAGGATGTTGAGCGGCACGTGCGTCAAATAGCCATCCTTAAGTTGAAAGTGTTCTTCACCGCCAAAAACAGTTTTGGCGAGCGGAGTCGGCAGGTGTTCCAACTCGATCGTCTTTTCCTGTTCGTTTTCGAGTGAATCTCGTTGCTGGTGAATTGCGTCCAGAGCTGTCGCAAGACTTACCGCTTCGGATTGGAGCTTGATTCTTGATTGGCTTTCACTGTCCAATTTGGAGGATCGCGTATCGAGTTCGCGTTTGGCTGCGGTGAGCAACACCTTCAATTGATGCCGCTCACTCTGTCGGCGATCCACCAAATCCTTGATCTGATCGGCCCTTTGCTCGATTTCTCGAACGTTGGAGGTGAGGTCCTGGGTCGCCGCTTGCAATTGGTCGGCTTTTTTAATTTCCTCAGGATTCGGTTTGCCGATCGCATTGTCGGGGTCGTCGACTAACGCATCTTGAGCTCGGACGCCAATCACCATCACGAGGATCACGAGGATCCCGACTAGATTTGCGACAATATCCAGGAATGAATCGAGGCCTGAATCGTTGTCGTCACGTCGTAGACGTCGCTTGATCTTCACGATCAGTTTTTCCTCTTTACCGCAATACCACTGTTTTTTAACAGTTGAGACAGTTCTTGGAATCGTTGCTCACCACTGGGGTGGACTCGTACACTCAGAACGGGCTTCCAATGCATCGAGGTGCCGGCAATTCCCCACTTGTCCATTCGCTGCCATAGCGTTGTGACCAATTGGTCAATTTCGTTATGCAGCGAACCTTCGAATTGGACTCGTTCTGGCTCGCCGTGTCGTTTCTCCGGCTTGAACTCCAGGTATTGGCCTGTGAGGAGAACGGGAATCGGACGCGTAATCCCGACCGAACCGCGTGAACCCGTTGGTAGACCCCAATCGGCACCGCGTGCGTTGGCCATGGGTGGAATCGGAGGTTGGCTCATTGCCGATGCGCCGGC
This sequence comes from Pirellulaceae bacterium, assembly GCA_029243025.1. Classification (NCBI taxonomy): domain Bacteria; kingdom Pseudomonadati; phylum Planctomycetota; class Planctomycetia; order Pirellulales; family Pirellulaceae; species Pirellulaceae bacterium. The sequence continues at coordinate 77,904 of JAQWSU010000014.1, forward strand.
GGACATCGAGCCCATCCCACTGGCCGGTTGCCCGGGTGACTGCGGGGCGGGGGTCGCGGCTCCGGATGAACCACCGGAGCCTCCCGCACGGCTTGAATTGGAGCCGGCTGCGTTGGCTGCTGACGAGCCACCAGGATGGGAGTTTGCTTGGGCCCCGGCAGCGCCGGCGGTGGAGTTTGCTTGTCCGCCGGGAGATGGTTCAAAATTATTGGTGTCTAAGCTCGAGTTGCCTTGTCCGAATTCTTCCCCAGTCGTCGTGTTTCCCTGGTAATCACCGCCCGAAGCGGATCCGGCCTCCGCCAGTTCGTTCTGTTGCTGATCGTACGGATTGGGTTCGTAGGGACTTTGTTCTTGGTTTCCATCCCCGCGGCCGCTTCCTTGGCCTTGGCCGTTGCCACCTCCTTGACCGCTGCCGCCGAACCCCCCCGCGTTGGCCCTGTCGCCTAACGGACGGAGTTGTCGATTGCCGGCTGGTGGATTACTGCCAAGGGCTCCGCTGCCAGTGAAACCCTGGCTGCGGTTGTTGATCTGATGGGAAGGCTGGCCGGAAAAGCCACGTCCGTTGTTGCCGCTTGGACCGAAGTTGCCATTGCCTCCCACGAGATGGTTTCCTCTCGGGCCGCCTCGATTTGAATTGGGTTTTCCAAAACGATTGCCATTGGTTCCTGGCGTCCCACCCCGGGTTGAATCCGGTCCGGAGTTGGCCCCCAAGCCGCCCGGTTGTCCTGTGGATTGCCTTGAGCGTGAATCATAGCCTCCAGCAGCTTCCCCGTTATTGACGAATCCACCTTGACGGGATGCGGTTAGCGTGCCGCTGTTTCTTCGACCGAATCGAGCCGGCGCGATTGCTTTAAGTCTTTGTCTTTGGAAGCGTGCTTCTTCAACCGCGTCCATCATGATGGCAACCATGGCCGCATCGCGTTTGGGAAACTTGAGCTCCAAATCTTGGGCGACCAGTTCGTAACCAAATTCAGCGTCCCATGATTTCATTGCGGCTCGTGCTGCCGCGTAGGCTTGGGCGCCATCGGGTCGAACGACAATAAGTGGATAAGGCTGATCGTCTTGGTCACGGAAAGTTCTTGCCAAGTATTCTCGCTTGGCACGTAAAGCTGCCGCCAATGCGTTGTCATCGGTGATTGGTAGTTGGAAGTCTACGCCGTAAAGCTCGATTCCCTCGGGCTGTAAAATTACCCGTTCCCCGGTGCACTCAATGAAGATAGGACGTCTTTCCGTCGCGTGAGGGCCGTCATAGGCAACGATCGAATAGGAAGGCTTACGTTTGGAAAGAGCTTTCCGAGCGACTTCTAAATCGCGTTCTGCGTTAGCAAGACGCGCACGCAGTTCCTCAACCTGTTTTTCATTGGCAGCTTGTTGAGCCACTTCGTCAGACTCTTCGGCCGCGATTCGTCGTGCTTCCCCGACGGCTGCATCGAGTTCCTGGCTGAGATTGCGAATCTCGTTTTCCAGATGACTCAGTTCACGGCGTCGATCTTCAAGCTGTTCAGCAGTTTGTTGGCGTGAGCTTTCCAGGATCTCCATTCGCCAGGAGAACTCTTCCGTCCGTTCGCGGAGCAGCTTGTTTTGTTCTTCCAAGGACGACCGTTCCGACTCGCGTTGTTTGGAAACGGAGGCCGCGTTTGCTTTGGCTTGCTCAACAACAACAACCAATAACACGATCAACGATCCCACCGTGCAGATCAGCACCGCGAGAAAAGGGAAGAGCGTGATGGCATCGTCGCTTCCTCTGCGTCGTCGCCGTCTCATGCAGCGCGCTCCTGTTGTGGCGATTCAAGCTGAACCTGCTGGTCTTTGGCGAGTGGTCTTCCCAATCGTGAGCTTAAGAGCTGAATCGCTGCTGATAGGCTCATGACAGTGTCTTCAAAGTTCTTGGCACCCGACAACGCTCGCAAGTTTTGGTTCAAGGCCTGTTCGAGCTTCATGATATCCCCAGTGGCCTGCAGGACTTGCAAGTTGATTTCACCATGTTTCGTCAACTCAACCTGTTGGGCGCGGACTTCGCGAATCGTCTCGTTAGCAGATTCTTGCAGTTGCTGCCAATGAGCGGCGGCGCGTGCGCCGGCCGCGTCTTCCAACTTCAACAGGTTTTCGGTGTGCGATGTCATGCTTGCTGTCAACGCGGTCGAGACGGCTGATTCGACGGAGTCGCCCGTTTCGGTCATCAGCTTTGCCCACTGGTCATGAGCTGCGTCCAGGGAAGTTTTCCAAACCTCACTTTGTCGCTCAACAATCGTCGTCATATTGTTCATGACGGACTGTGACATTCTCTCGACGGATGCCAAATGAGGATCACGTTCCGTACCCAGTTTGCGGAAACGGTTGCCGAGGAGGTCAGACGTGCGACGATCGACAATTGAGAGTAATTGTGTATCGACTTGAGTCATGAGGAACTGCGTGAACATCAGGGCAATCGATAACGATAGCGCCAAGGCGGTTGTGTCGAAGGCGACACTCAGACCCGAGAGTAAGCCTTCCATCGCTACCTTAGGTGAGTTAACAAGTGCCTCCGGCGAAAGATCTCCTAACGCCAGCGTGATTCCGATGACCGTTCCGAGAAATCCCAACATTGGGGTGGCCCAAATGATCATGCGAACCAGACCATAGGCCTCGTAGTTGCGCTCGGCGTCAGTTTCCGACAGATATTTGAGTTCGTCATCGAGATTGTCTGCCGATTCCTGGCGACCGATGAAGGCAAGTGCGTTCTCAATTCTTTGGACGAATTGGCTCTTGCGGATTGAAGTTGGTAGTTCGGCGAGTTCTGTTAACAACGCCTTGGCTTCGTGAGGCGCCTGCCCCTCGGCTGGCGGTGGATCAAGTTGAACCGCCTCGGCAATGCCCAATTGTCGCATCGTCTGCCAACCGCGCCGTAGGATGGCTGCCAGGCCAATGAAGAACAAGCAGACTTCAACGTACTCCACCGGGTGACCGGCCGTATATCGGATGATCAGCTCGTTGGTAATAATTCCCTGCCGGATTGCCAAATAGAATCCAGTCGTACCAGCGAGGCCTGCTATCAAGGGCCAGCCAATGCTATCAAGAATGACTCCAAAGAATGGAACTCGTTTCGTTTTCGCCACTGGTCATCCCTTTCCATGGTGAGCGCACACGATTCACAAAGCTATTCGCGTTCGTCCTCAGAATCGGCGTAATCGTTAAACTTGAATGAGTCAAAATCAGCAAATAGTTGTGTTGGCTGCCGCTGACTTGCTGTCAGCATGCGTTTTTCTCTTCTGGCCGTAAGCTGAAAATGCCCTTTTCGGCAATACGCTCAACACGCCGGATGCCTGTTTTTTCTGCAGGAACTTGAGGTGTTGAGCGGAGCTAGCGGATCGGCAGCGTGGATTTATCGGCAGCCAATTGACGATCTCTAGGGAGCGCTGGTAATCTCTAGACTCTTTACTGGAACGAGCGACTTGATGCCCCCTTCGTCTAGTGGCCCAGGACATCGGATTCTCAGTCCGAAGACAGGGGTTCGACTCCCCTAGGGGGTACTTGCATGCCTTGCATTAATCCGCATGCAAACGTTGTAGGCCGCAAAATGGCCCGGTTTCCCCGGGCTTCTTTCGTGTCTTGCCAGTTGCTGCGAATCGCGACTGATTTCTGCGCCGCTGATTTCTGCGCCGCAAGGTGTGGCCTCCCATCTTTCCCGCTGCTCGCCTTGGGTCGGGTCAAACCCGGCGCGAATATATCGGCCGCTGCCCTCGGGGCCATTGAGACTTACCCATGAGCGGTGGGTCTCTAATCCCTAGGAGGTGTAAAATTTGGGACTTGCTTTTTGCCCGACACTGTCCCACCAAGGTCCCATGTTCGCGGTACAGCGCTGGGATGAAAAGCTGGTAGGCTTTCATGCCGCCAAGAACAGCATCGCCTTCAGTCGGGTCATAGCCGGCTCGCTTCATCTCCTGGAGTCGTCGATCGTGATCAGGTGTCCAAGACTTGGTCAACCACATGCATCGGCGCGAATTCGCCCCAGAGAGCTTTCACAGGCTTCTTCATCGTCACGCCCCAGTGCTTTGAATGCTCCTTGATTTTGACCACTTTCCAGCCTGGGTTTTTTTTCTCCGCGATCAAGATCGCCCGCGATGCTGTTTTGGCACTGGTTTTGGGAATTGAAACGGTGCGTTGTGACGAAACTAGAACTGATACTTCAGGCTCCGCAGCGTGAGCGATTTTCTCCAAGCCGATGGGAATGATGGACGCACAGGCAAGTAAAACGAGGTTCGAGATCTTCAGACGCATGGTCTTTGCCCCCTGGATGGCTGATTTCGCTTGACGTGCAGGACGCACACTACTGCACCAACTCGATTGCGTAAGCGTACGAAGTGCAAACCATCTGACTAGCTCTCATTCAGACCCTCCCGCTGGCTCTTAGATCCTCCTGTCCTCCAAATTTTCCACGAGGACCAGTTACTGCCGAAGATTAACAAACAGATAATTAACCACGGCCCATGCTTGTAAATGAGACCCTCAATATGTCTGGTTCGCTGGCGACCAATGGAGTGTTGATCGCATGGTGAAGAGTTTACCCGATATTAAGCGATCTCTGAGGCGTGACTGGATAAAAGTCGTACTGAGTAGCCCTCAAGGCAAATCCGACCTCCACCTTCCAAGCCAACCCCTTACAACCCCTGTGATTAAAGGTGTTGGAGATCATACGGTTAAGATTTATTGAGTTCGCTGGTCGGCGAACAGCAGTAAAAATTTGGAGTTTCAACAAGACATCATCACATTGTTGCTGCTCCTGTTATGGGTCAGTTCGGCTGTCTCTATTTCGAGACGCACGGCCGTCATCCGTTTTGCCTGGAGGAAGTCACCACTCCCGACGCGACCTCTCCAAGCGGTATGCACTTAGCCGTCAATTAATCCTAATCGCCGCTATGTGGGGTGTTTGTGACCTCTCCAGGCCCACGCGCAGTCAACCGATCTGGGCTGGAAAATACCAGATGGTTTTTTATGTATTTATTGTTTGTACAGCCCATTTACCCCTACTACACTGTCGATTAGTTCCTTGTGATGAGCCGGGAGATACCCACCACCACGCGGAGGAAAAATGATGTTGTCGCATACGAGTTTCCGCACGACTGCCGTGGCTATCGCCGCGCTCTTCCTGGCGCCGGCCGCCGCCTGCGCATCGATTGTCGTCCCAGCCGGACTGGTTGCCGGACAGAAGTATCATTTAGTGTTCGTGACATCCGGGACGACCACCGCCCCTCTTTCAAGCCATATTGGCCACTACAACGACTTCGTTAACAGAGAGGCTGTGCAACAGGATGCGATAACGAAGGACTGGGGTACTGAGTGGTTCGCGATCGGTTCTACATCACAGGTGAATGCACGTGACAACGCCGTGGTGAGTGCACCGGTTTATCTGCTGGACGGAACTACTCAGATTGCCGCGGGCGAGGTTGACATGTGGGATGGTGACATCCTAAGTTCGCTAGCTATCGACCAGAAGGGCGTCTATGGTGTCAATTCGACCCTTCACGTCTGGACAGGCTCCTCCGCTGCTGGCTATTCAGGGGATTATGATAGTTACTTGGGTTCCGTCACGCCCCGGGCCGGCTGGCATCCCGCGATCGGGCACTGGTGGCTCAGCGACCAAAACAAAAATTATTCAGAAACTTTTTCGATGTACGCTCTGAGCGAAGTCTTGACTGTTCCACCCAGCAACGCGATCCCCGAGCCGACGAGTCTACTGGTGTGGACCGGCCTTGCCACCGCCGGTGTTTGGGTCACGCGTCGCCGGAGGCGAAAGTCCTAGGGATGGGAGGTCCCGACAGCAAGTTTGCACCGCCACAACGATCCATTCCATCGATTTGCGTTCTAGACCACTTCTAACCTAAACCAATTTACCGATCGTTGATTTGTGGGGTAAAGAGACGTGCACCAAATCAGTAATTCATGTCCACAGGTCGCATCGACAAAAGATGTTCTCGCGTGCTTTCGCGACGGCAGATTAGCAACGGTTGATGGGCGGGGCATTATGCACGATGAAGTCCTAAGAGGCTGGGGGTTTTCCGGGCTTCAGGATCGATTCGGTGATCGTCCGATCAGTTGCCACAACAAATTTGACGGCAGTACATTCATGCCGAGTTGGAGTACGCTAGGAGATCTTTGCAGTAGGCTGAACGCGCTGGGAGATTCAGCCCTGCCGGCTTTGGACGATCCGGATCGGATGAAGCTGTACGGTGTTGTCAACTCAAAGCGAGTGACCCCTTTTCGACCGATTTTGCGGGAGGTGAGTCGACACTTTTCGCATGCAATTTCATTTGTGTGGGTTGGCTTGTCTCCTGGTGGAATGCATGTCGATTACTTTAATAATGTTCTCGTCCAGATCAGCGGTCGCAAACGGGTCACCGTTTTTTCGCCCAGTGATGCGGATGCGATTTCGCGAAATCACTACTTAAAGCTCCCAAACAAAGTTGATGTGTTGGCTCCCGAGAATATTGAAGTCTGTCCTGCACTTGGAAAAGCGTCAGGATATCAAGTTGAGCTAGGGCCTGGTGATGCCCTCGTTATCCCATCGGCTGCTTACCATGCACCAGAAGCGCTCACAGCCGATTCGGTGTCTGTGAATTCTTTCTTTTCGCCAAACTGTTTCAATCGATATTTGAGTCGACACTCGCGCAAATCGGACTCGTTGCCGTGGTGGATGACCAATGCAATAATTCGAGCTTCTGGCGAGAGTTTCCGGTTTTTCGGGCGCCCGCTTATCCGTTTAGGTCACTATGAGATCATGTAGAGTTAAATCGTTGGTGTTTAGGATTTAAATTTTCAGCCAAGCGTTTTTTTGGCAAGGCGTTACGAGGTGGCTGTGGCAACGGCCAGCTCGCCATCGGACTGCCAGCTTCGGTAACGCTGCCCAGCGGTTGATCGTGTTTATTGCGGTTACGGCAACCGGGTGTGAAAACCCAATAGTTGGTTCGGCTGTTGCAGCGTGCGAATCGTTCTACGCATCCAACGCGACACGCTAGAGCGATTGCCATAAAGGCGATCAACGTAAGGGTAACCGACTATTGCTGACGGACCTGGTTGGCTTCGCTCAGCTAATTGGCACAAGACGTCTGTAGATCCTGTTTGTTCGCCGCTCAGGGGGATTTGTGGGCTTCGTACTGGTTCGCCTCCGTGTCCGTAGCGACTCGATCTGGACGTGCACGCACGACGCATTTGTGCAAGAAGAAGTTTCCGAGTCCCCTACAAAGGTAGCTGACACCTTTTGGCGATTTTGCTGTGCGAGCGTTCAGCACGCCCGATTGTCGCATGTAATGCTGGCGTAGCCGTCGGAATTCGAATTACTTCGGCCTTTCAATCTCGTGATGAGTAAAGGTTTCCCTAGCCCGGTGATAATAAATCGGATCGAGAAAAAGGTGCGTTTTCGCAATTCAAGTGCATGGCCAAGATTCACTTGTCGTTTATCGAGCAACACGTGTGGATCGTGTCAACGAAGTGATCAACACTAAGCCCCCCGAATCGTTTAGTGGGGATCAGTCGGCTGCCCGGATGACATGAAGCTTGCGTCGTGTGTCCCTCGAACCAAGCAGGATTGAGTCTCGATGCTCAGGTTGGTGGTGTCCTGCCACTGGCCTTGCAATCCATGTATCGAAGGAGGAGACTGCGACATTCGTAGGCATTGCTCGAAAGCGATCGAACGACCAACGCCAAGTTGCGCACAAGATCGATCTGTCGTGAAGAGCTGGGATAACGCGAGATGATCAACAGCAGAAGGTTTTATGAACGAACAAATCGAGTGGCCACAGAAAACGCGAGAGCTCCACAACCATCACTTTGATTCCACGATTTGGAACGATCTTTCGTTTCGCGACGACGACATCATCATTGCGACATATGCCAAGTCCGGAACGACCTGGATGCAGCAGATTATCGCCCAATTGCTTTTCGATGGGGCTGCCGATCTTGAAGTCGGGGAGATGTCTCCCTGGCTCGACCTGCGCGTTCCCCCCAAAGAGGTGAAGCTCCCATTGGTGGAAGCACAAACGCACCGACGGTTTATCAAGACGCATCTTCCTGTCGACGCGCTTCGGTTCTCTCCTGCGGCGAAATATATTTACATTGCGCGCGACGGACGTGACGTGGTTTGGAGTATGTATAATCACCATGCGAACGCGAATGAATTGTGGTACGAAGTACTCAACGACACCCCTGGACGCGTAGGTCCACCGATAGCATCTCCCCCTGGCGATGTTCGACAGTACTGGCACGAATGGCTGACGGGTGACGGTCACCCCTTTTGGCCGTTTTGGGAGAATGTTCGAAGCTGGTGGAATATCCGCAGCCTTCCCAACGTGATGCTCGTGCACTTTACGAACCTTAAGCAAGACATGTCTGGTCAGATCCGTCGCATTGCCGACTTTCTGGAAATTCCTATCAACGAATCGAGTTGGGATGCAATTCTCGAACACTGTTCGTTCAAATGGATGAAAAGTAACGCAACCAAGAGTGTTCCTTTAGGGGGGGCGTTTTGGGACGCTGGGGCGGAGGTGTTCATCAATAAAGGAGTCAACGGGCAATGGAGCGACCTTCTAACTCAAGAGGAATCGGCTGAGTATGAGCAGAGGGCTGAGGCCGAACTGGGAGTTGATTGCGCTCGCTGGCTGGCGACTGGATTCGATTGAGCAAGAACAGATACCCTCTCCGCTTTTTTTCTGCCGCCACGCTGGTCTTTCTTGTCCTCTCATTCAAGGGGCGCAGCGACGTTATAACCATAACAACCTGTCTAAATGAAATGCTGTCGAGCAGGCTCTCCTGACGTTCGTTGATTTTTTGCCGATGAGACGAGGTCGGATTCTAAACTTCAACAAAGATCAGGATCGGCATTAGAACAAACAAAACGGGTGGTCGATTTCTCTGAATCTCCTGGGAAGTTGCAATTGTTTTGGCTGTTCACGAGCTGTCGAAGAGGTCGCATTCTGTTCAAGATTCCGATATTTGAGATGAATTTTTTAGTGGTTGAGGATCGCGATTTCGTGGCCTGTAAACATGAGTATCAGTGACAACCGAAAAATCTTTGTCGCTGGTCATCAAGGCATGGTCGGCTCTGCCGTTTGTCGGCGACTGCGATCTACTGGTTGTGAGATTCAGACGGTCGCACGTGATGAACTCGACCTGACACAAACCAGTCCAACAGACGATTTTTTTGCCCAACACCGACCGGATACGGTTATCTTTGCAGCCGCAAAAGTCGGCGGGATCTTGGCTAATCAAAGCTATCCGGTCGAGTTTCTGACCGAAAATCTGAAAATGGCGGTCAACGCGATTGATGCCGCCTATCGTTACGGCGTAAAGCGTTTCCTTTTTCTTGGCAGCACTTGTATCTATCCTCGGGATTGCCAACAGCCGATCAAAGAAACGGCCTTTATGACGGGCCCCCTGGAACCCACTAATGAAGGCTATGCGTTAGCTAAGATCGCTGGGGTGAAGCTTTGCCAGCATTATCGCAGGCAACATTCCGTGCTTTACCACAGTGTGATGCCTACAAATTTATACGGCCCGGCTGATAATTATCACCCGGAACATAGTCACGTTCTGCCCGCCTTGATCCGCAAATTTCACGAGGCGAAGCTAGAAAGCCTACCGTGCGTCCAAATTTGGGGGACGGGTACGGCACGTCGTGAGTTTCTTCATGTGGATGACCTGTCAGCTGCAATCCTGCATCTGCTTTCCCTTGAATCTCCGCCTGACCTAGTGAACGTGGGGACGGGGGAGGACCTGACCATTCGAGAACTTGCAGAGTTGATTGCTACAACAGTTGGTTACCGGGGGGAAATTAAAACAGATCCTTCTCATGCCGACGGTTCCCCGGTGAAACGTACGGATGTTGCGCTCTTGCACCGGTTGGGCTGGAGGCATCAGACCGATCTCCAGACTGGAATTAAACAAACTTATCAGTCCTTTCTCGATGAAAGTAATTCCGGGCGACTTCGATCTCGCGCCGTATGAACGAGTAGACACGCACGTGAAATCGAAGAACAATGTTTTTAGTCAACCCTTCCGCGCCACGTAGTGGCGATTTGCACAGTGCGAATGGCTGAAGACCGCCATCAATTCTGATGACGGTGTCTCAACGTTCGTCTGTCTGTTTAAAGTCGGATTTATCCCGAGTCGGAAGTTCACGTGGTCGCAGGTCGTGGCTGATGGTGCTTTTGTTTGTTTCAAGGAGCCGTCGAGCTTACGTTCTCCCGTGGAAGGCGGCGCCATGTATCGCTATTTGAACGGTCCTAGGATGGACCCTACATCTGCGGGCTTGCCGTTCAAATCGTTTGACGGTAGATCGCGGTAGCTCGATTTTCGCTCAGAATAAAGGCATAATTGAGGATTGGAGATGTTTCAGCCTGTTCGGTTCACTGGGGTCAGTCTGAAGCGCCGTTGCCAGTGCAAGAATTATCGTCGGCTGATTGCAGGGAAATAGATATGGAACCGGTACGAATTGCGAAGAACTCATCCTTGACGGTGGAAGATTTTGGCCACGAAGTGGTTGCCATCGATCTGAACGACGGCTCATATTTTTCATTGAAGGGACTTGCAGCTGAACTTTGGAGACTGATCGATTCCGACTTGACGCTGCCGCAAATCATTGAGCGGATGAGTGCGTCTTATGTTATCGATGCTGCCGCATTGGCGAAGACTTCGGCATTCCTCAAGCAGTGCAAGCAGGAGGGGCTGATTTCCTTTGAAGAGAACGCCTTAAATGGAATTGATGATTTTCGTGTTAATTCCTCTGGTAGTAAGGTGCTTCCCGAATTTGAGCTGGAAAAGATATCTGATATTCAGGACATACTTTTGTTGGATCCGATTCATGATGTAGACGACACCGGTTGGCCACACTCACGTTCCGAGGGAAACGGTTAGGTTGTGGCATTCATGAACGCGGATTGCGATCTTCAGGAATCGCTGCGGACGAAATATAATGAAAACGTTTCGTCCAGCGCAACGTCGAACCATATCTGCTTCTGCAATCGAGATGTGTCGATTCATTATCATGATTCGGCAATCAGCGAGCTGTTTCAAGCTTCAATTCGTCACCTCGAAATGAGCAGCCCTGCAGGCTCCCCCGATCTTGAAATCTTTTGTTTTGCGACGGACGATTCCCCGCGACGATGGCTTCAAGAGAATGAATTGTCGATCGCGATCAATCAGACGATGTCGCATTCCTTCTTTCGGTATTGTTTTCAGGGGCACAGCTTGTTTGCTTTTGATTCTTTAGCCAAGCGAGCCTTTTATTGGGTGGATACTCTGTCTGCCTTTGATTTTTATCGAGCAAGGCCTTTCACGAGAATCCTGTCATGGTACGCGGAACATCACCATTTGACTTGGGTTCACGCGGCCTGCGTTGGCATCTCCAGCGGAGCGGTGGTCATTCCCTCCGCGGGTGGCTCTGGGAAATCAACTAGCGCGGCTGCATGTTTGTTGTCGGATTTGTTGTTTGTTGGGGACGATTTTGTTGTGCTCGACAAAGAACGGCTCGATGTGTCGAGCGTTTATAGCAACATGATGTTGTCGGCCAAGAGCATCGATTTACTACGAGACTTTGAACGGGTGGAAATCCTGCAGAGCAAATTTCAGGACAAGAAAGAGAAGGACTGTTATCAATTATTCGAGGATTTTCAGCAGCAGTTGGAAATTCGATTGCCTCTCAGGGGAATATTGGTGCCGGAAATTGTTGCGGGGGAATCGAGGATTGTGCCAGCCAAGAAAGATGAGGCGATGCGAGCATTTGTCTCCACACTTCAGATTGGTCGGATTCTTGGGCTTGCTCCCAATCCGATGTTGAAGGATCTACATTCGATCGTACAGCAACTTCCCACTTGTAAGCTTGAGATCGGCGGTGATCTGGGAAGCATTCCACCGTTGATTTCCCAATTTTTAAATCGCGATTAAAGACGAGACTAAGGCATTTGCAACTTTGAAATCACCACGATCGAATCTGCTCACTCCAGTCGTGTTTTTTGTTTTTAATCGACCGGAGGAAACCGCACAAGTTTGGCAGGCCATTCGCGCAGCACGTCCGGCGAGGCTTTATGTTGTATCGGACGCAGCGCGCCCCGAGGTGGCTGGTGAAGCGGCTCTTGTTCACGCGTGTCGAAAGATTGCTGAATCGATCGATTGGCAATGTGAGGTTGAGTTTGACTATGCTAAACAGAATCTTGGCTGCGGCGCCAGGATTTCTTCAGGACTCAATGATGTGTTTGATCGAGAAGAACGTGCCATTATCTTGGAAGACGATACGGTTCCTGTGCCAACTTTCTTTCGCTTTTGCGAAGCGTTGTTAGATCGGTACGAAAACGAACAAAAGGTTTGTCACATCAATGGACGAAACAATCTCGTACGTTGGGATACGGGGCACAGTTATTTTTTCTCGAGGCGATCGAATCCCTGGGGATGGGCTACGTGGCGGCGGGCTTGGATGTCTTGTGATTCGCCAATGAAGTCGCTATCAAGCACGGAGGTTGAATCAGTAACTCACGTTCTCAACGATCGAAAGCATGCTGAGTTCATTGAACATACGGTAAATAAATTTGTTGGGAAATCGATCGACACCTGGGACATACAGTGGTCATTGTCGATTCTTCGTCGAGGTGGATTCTGTATCGTGCCAAAATCGAATCTCGTCAAGAATATTGGTTTTGGTCCTAATGCGACCCATACGAATAATACAGAAAACGATATGCGGGCTGCGATTCCGGTTTTTCCTGAACTCGAAGATTTAAGCCATCCAAAGTTAGTCAGCTATGTCCCTCTGGCGCAGAAGTTCGATCGGTTGTTTTTCTTGTTTGAGCAGCTCAATGCCTATCAAAAGCCCGGTGTCATGATTTCATTGAGCCGCCTGTTAGAGCGTCAACGGGCCGCTGGTAAAAAAACTGCAAATGACCATCTCAGCTCGCTTTTGCCCTTTTTGAATCCCGCTCAAAATCCAGCTGAAACACGTGAGCTCCTGCTGCATCTGAAGCCGTTTATTGAGGGGAATCCGATGATGGAAAACCTTTTGGAGTATTTCTGATGTGCTCCTGTATGATCTCTGTGATCGTCTGTGTCGGTCGGGATATCCGATTTCTTGGGAAAGCCTTGGAATCCATCCGACAGCAGACACGGATGGTTGACGAGCTGGTGATCGTTGCTGCCGAGACAACGCCGAACGCGGTTGCGAATGTCATCGATGGCTTCGCTCCAAATATTTTCGAGACCCAGTCTGAGCCTGGGTTAGCGGCAGCGCGAAATTTGGGAGTTTCGTTGGCTTCTGGAGAAGTGATCACGTTTCTGGACGCCGATGATCTCTGGACGCCGCAGAAAACAGAGATTCAGGCTGAATGTCTTAATCGGCAACGTCCGATTGTTCTGGGGAACCTACGCCGATTTCCGGATGATGTGTCTTCAGAAAGAGATTTTCCATCCGGTTTTTTTACTCAGGACCAAGCGGCAATGACGCCGGGCGGAATCATGATCTCACGGGCAGAGTTAGAGCGACTTGGACCTTTTAGTACGCATTACACTGTGGCCAGCGATCATGAATGGTTTGTACGCTTACGTCGTTCAGACGCTGTCGTGCATCGGCTGAACGAGGTGGTTCTTGAAAAAAGAATTCATACTGAGAACTTATCCCACAAGGTAGCCCTGTACCGAAAAGAGATAATGGACATGTTGCGGTCTGGGAGACAGAACTAAATCATGACACCGAGCAAAGAAAGATCAGAGAATTCAGAGTCATTCGGCTTGCCCTCTCCAAGAGAAGAGGAATTGTTGAAGGCTGCCTTGCTGCAATCGACGGACGCAATCGAATACTGGGATGATTGGATTGGCAAGGTTGATCTGGAGCATGATCTGACGTCCGGCGAGCGGCGTCTGTTACCCCTGGCTTATGCGAACCTGACCACCTGTGCTGGTGTCGATACGGTCAGCTTTCATCCGAAGATTATTGGGCTTAGTAAGAGGACGCTTTATTACAACACCATACTGTTCAATCGTTTGCTCGCCGTCATTAACGTGCTCGAAACCATAGGAGTGGAACCGATCGTGATTAAGGGGGCAGCGCTTGTTCTGTCCGGTGTCTATCCTAAGGCTGCAACACGAGTGATGGCTGACTACGATTTATTGGTGCCGTTTGATCGGAAACGTGATGTAGTTCGCCTGCTTGTTGATGCAGGGTTTCAGTTTCTTCCTCGTTGGAATTGGTATCTCGAACCCTTTTCCCAAGTCCATAGCATTTCGTTAACCAGCGAAAACTATGGAGAGCTTGACCTGCATTGGTTTCCTCTTGCTGTTTGTAAGGCCGAACAAGCCAACTCTCTCTACTTCGCTCATCGACAGCCGACAGCCATTGCTGATCGCGAAATAACTATCCCCGTGCCGGAGTTGCAGTGGGTGCACGCGGTCGTCCACGGATTGCAACATGACAGCGCTGATCGTACGCAATGGGTGTGTGATGCGGTCAAGCTCATTGAGCGATATCCATCGATCAATTGGGAGCAAGTAACCCATTTCGCACAGACGTTGCATGTGGGAGCTTTCTTGCAGCACGCTACCGATTATCTTGCGAGGTTATTTCCGGAAACGATCGAGGGAAACTGCCTGGCATCGATTCGCCGGCTAAAGATTACGGAAACAGAAAAACGGGTTTTTACCGCGTCAGTTCGACCTCGAGAACGAATGCGCGAGCAATTCTTCCTCAGAAAGTACGATCTTCAGCAGCAGCAGCCTGAACTTTCCACGCTTAAATGTTGGTTCAAGATTTATCGCTATTGGCTGCACGCAGCATCGGCTGCCTCAAACGGTTCCGTACTGCGGGAAGGTTTCATCGCAGTTGGTCATTTGCTTTCTAATAAGAGTTATCAGATGGGAGAGTATCGAAAAAAATAGCTAACTTCGCATCGTCTTTAAGAGCCAGGAGACATCGAGACCGGCGACTTCCGCAGCCTCGAGTTCGCGGATGGAGGACTCGCGATTCGAATTCCACAAAGCTAACGCTGTCCACAATCTGAATTGCGGGACTTCGGGGTGACAGTTCCGGTAGTGATTGATCCCACCTTCGCCATGAGTCATCAGGAAGTAAAAGACCTGCTCGCGGCGCGACTCATCCAGAGCAGCTTCATTGCTCGGAATCGTTACCGCTTGCAAAAAAGATGAAGTCGATTCATCGAGGCTTGCAAGAAACCTTTCCGCTGGTCCAAGACCTGTCGGTTGCTTCGCCGTTGCTGGCATGTCAACGAGATTCTGGTAAATCTGTAGAAGCTGCTCTGCGTGTTTTGTGATACGGAAACGTGTTTGAGCGAATGAGCGAGCGTTTTCCGCGAGTCGAGAACGCTGCGAGGGGTTACGGAAAAGGTATTCGATCGCGTCGACGTATTGCTGTTCGGAATGAACCACAAGCCCTGTTTTCTCGTGCTCGACTAATGAAGAGAGTCCACCGTGAGGAAAGACGACGGGAGGGATGCCTGCCCACATCGCCTCCTGCACTGATTGCTCACTGGTTGCATAGGTCTCTGAGCAGAGTGGATAGCCGAATACGTCCGAAATTTCGAGCACTTCGCGAATGTTTTCAACAAATCCTCGATTGTCGAATCGGGGGGCCTGGTTGACCCGGTCTAAGAATTCAGCCCCTCCACCCGCTCCACAAATCAAGATGCGAAGATTCGGAATCTCGATTTGCTGGCTCATCTCAAAGAAATGGGGATGCATCTTTGCTGGATTCACGGTGCCCACATAGGTCACGTTGAAATCGTCGTGGGATTGAGGCGAAAAATTCTCCAGCCGAGAGAAATCGGCGATTCCGGGAGCAAAGCCGGAGGGTCTTGTGAATTGATCAAGGAGTGGAAGCTTAAGAGAGCCCTCTGAGGTTGCGAGGACGGCGTCGGCTCGCCGTAAATGAAAGTCGGTGATGCAATGAGGAGCAAACTCACCAAAAACTCGATACCAAATCACTAGCCTGCAAGGGGGTAGCGACTGATGTAGGAATTCGTTAACAGCAGGAGAGTTCCAATAGTGCAGATGGACAATGTCCGCTTCTTCGATTGTTGTTTCCAATGTTTTTTGATCTGGCTTCACGAGTAATGTGAATCCGAGTCGTTTAGCCGCCAGCAGCATCGCGGGATGTAGTGATGGCGATAGCACTACCAGGGTGTTGGTGTGCCGGGTGTTCATTTCCTGAAATGCTCGGGCGTATTCCATGATGGAACGTCCTGGTCCCGCATGATTCAAGTTCGCTATGATATGTAAAAGTTTCACAAGGCGATTTCAGTTGATTGAAGAAGTGGGTTGATCTTTCCGTTGTAACGATGGAATTGTAACGTGATTCACTGGGGAAAATGTAACCAATGAAAGACTGGGATGTTATCGCCGCAAGTGTGTGGCGGTCCTATCGGTATCATACAACACGCGGTCTGAGAGAAGCGGGCCTCCGGGTGCTTGTGTTAGAAGCCAGTCCACGTCGGATTGTCGGTGAGAAGCACCGCATCAGTATCCCGGCTTTTGGGTTGACACAGGCTCGTCGTCTTGTGCCGTCAAACATGCGGGACGCAGTTCTGTTTTCGGCCTATCGACGGCTCGACGCATTCGCGGCACGACAATGCCATTTGGGGAAATGTTTCTGGGGCTGGTCAGGGCAAAGTCTTGCAGCTCTCAAAGCTGCCCGCCGGCAGGGCCTGCCTGGCATCCTCGATAGCGGATCAACGCACATCGGATGGTTTAGTGAACGGGTCGAGCGGGAGTTTAAACTGCATGGTACCAATTTTAGTTTTCCCCCATCAAGGCATCGATTGAACAAAATCATCGCGGCTGAATATGATGCAGCCGAGTTTGTTTGTATCCCTAGCAAATTTGTCGCTTCGACTTTTCTGGATGCCGGTTTTCCCGAGGAAAAGATCTGCTTGAATCCTTACGGGGTGGATGTCCAGTTCTGGAAGCGCACTTCGGAAGAAGAACGCACGGCAGATCGACCGTTTCACGCCATATTCACCGGTACCATGTTGTTGCGCAAAGGGCTGTGGTATCTCTTAGAAGCATGGAAGAAGTTGGCCCCGAACGACGCTAAGTTAACACTTGTTGGTAGCATCTATCCTGATTGCCAACAATTAATGAAGAACTTGCCTCCCGGTGTGGATTGGGTTGGAAGGCTCGATCAAGCGGCATTGAGAGAACTGTATCGACAAGCCGACTTGTTCGTTCTGCCTTCACTCGAGGAAGGAATGGCGCGTGCCGTGCTTGAGGCGATGGCGGCAGGGCTGCCTGCTCTGGTGACTTACGAAACAGGTACGACAGACATTGTGCTGGAGGGAGAATCCGGTTGGGTTATCCCATCGGCCGATGTGGATGCGCTGGCGTCACGATTGCAACATGCGATTGAGAGTCGAGACAAGCTGAGAGGGATGGGGGCTTCGGCTCTTGAACGGGTGGCCCCATTCACTTGGAAAGCTTACGGGGAACGGGCGGCCGCCTTCTTGAGGAATGTCAACAGTTGACCGTTCACACTCATGACTGGGAGGAACGCATTGTTCGCCAATGGGAATCGTTGCGGATAATCTCCGCCCGATAATCTCCGCCCGATGAGTTAGAGAGGGAGCATGAGTGAGAGAGCTCCTCCGCTGGGGAGGGTATTGGGATGAGTCGAGATCAGCAGTCGTTTCCTATCAGCTTTCGGAATACCCGATGTGGTGATTACCAGTAGTCGGCGATCTTAAGATCGAGTTGCTAGGGGGCTGTTTTTTCAAGGATGGGAAGCTGCGTCTGAACTTTGAATGGAGGAGCCCGATTCAGAAGATTTTTCGAACATCTCGGGAATCAGGAGGTAGCTTGCGGCAAGAAAACACAGGGCGCCGAGAAAGGTCCCCCAGTTTGAGACCGCAGCATCAAGGAGTTGTCCGTTGAGATCGACGTAACTTGCGAAGGCGGAAATCTGAAACGCCACGGACCCCAGGCCATTGATGACCGCGATCCAGAAGGTGAGATCGTTCAGAGCGAAGTAACGGACTCGGTGTGCGATTTCAAGGTAAGCGCAGAGACTCGCAACCAGGAAGCAAATCGAACCGGTCATGTTCGGAACCCAGATGGCCCAGTCCGGATGGGTTTGCCGAACAAGCCCCGACCCTGTATTGAGATTGAAGAGTAAAGTCCCCACGAATTGAATGAGGCTGGCGAGGTAGCCGAGATTTCTAGGCCGCCAGGCCCACCAGACCCACTTGGTGCCACGTCCTTCGCCCACCCGGCTGATGTCGCTGTTCATCGACTGGAAGAGCTGAAGAGATGCTGCGGACGTGAAGAACAAAGAACCCACGAAGTAGGTGACGTTCGAGATTGGATTGGCGTTTTGACCGAGGAAACCCTGGAAGAAGAGCGGCCACAACGACGGTGCAGCCGCGATCGCAAACAGGAAAGATCCGATTATGAAGAGTATCGCTATCCACCAGGACAGGCGATCAGGCGCCCAGAATCGGAGCCAGTCTTTGCGAGGAATCGGCTCGTGGTCAAGGCCTGCGGAGGCGAGCAGTCGCAGGGGCCTGAGCTGCTTGCGATGTCGTCGTGAAGTGAGCAGAACGGGGGCATGTTCGATCCCTTCGATCCCCTCGATCACGGCGCGGGTGACGAAGGGACCGAATTTAACCGGGTGAACTGATGCAGGAACGCTCACGGATCTTTTCCAGTTGCAGATTGCCGGGTCGCAGACCGGCTGGAGTCTAACGAATTGTTTTCACATACCACGTTCGATCTCAGAGAATCTTCGCAACAAGTCTTTCACATCGTCACGATATGAGTCGGCGAACGAGCGGCGGTGTGTATCGTTTAACGAATATTTCTTTTCAGTGAAAGTGAGGTTGATGCTCTTTTGCGGATTCTTCGAGTCCATTTGAAGCGGGGAAGCCTAAGGAAATCATCGCTTCGCCGTAGCACGGGCGACGGTAGGACGGTCGTTGAGACGTTTTACCGTCGAGATGCTCCACCAACAAACCCGTCTTCATTTCTTCCCACTTGCCTGGAAATCTGTCATCCTAGTATGGCTGTTGGGTGCCGTTCTTCAGCAATGATGATGAACCAAGGCCCTCAGTCTGAAAGGTGCAGTTTCGTAAACTGACGCGACGAAATTCAGCCGTCACCCGCAACTGATTGCGGTCTGACTGCCATTGAGGCAGGTTGGGGAAGGTTGGGGAAGGCCCTCGGTTAATCGGTGGATACAGGCTGGATTCTCATTTCACAGCGGAATGTCATTTTGCGAATAAACGCATCCTTTGTTATTCTTGTTTTAGCTCGTTCTCGGTGAACGTATCGATCACAGGAGTAGCAAACGATGTTGAAAGACCCAGGTAATCCTCGCCAAAAAATCGGCGATAATTTGACGCGTTCGCAGCTCGCACATCAAGGTGATCTTCCGTCATTTTGGACTCAACTTCCGCTCAGCTTGAACGGTGTTCTGAGAGGCGGTGTGTTGACTGTTGTCAGTGTGATACTCCTCGTGTCGGTGTATTATGCGTTCGAGGTGTTTCGGCAGCTTGGCCAGTTCATCAAAGATCCGGCTTCTGCACGACAAGCCGTCGCCGACATTGGCGACATGATTGTGGCCGATAGCCTCACACTCCAATTACAGGGTGATGCACCCCTGCAATTGGGGCCGCTAATCGCCTTTTTTCTTTTGATTGTGCTTTACCTTGTTTGGCTCTATGTGCCCGCGACGCTGATCACGGTCTGTGGGCGAATTCTGTTAGCTGTCGCCAAGGATTTACCCGACTTGAAGTCGAAAAAAGCTTCGAGCAAGAGTTGAAAATGAAACGCTGGACTGTATTTTTCATCGCCGCATAATCTTCGACAAGCAACACTGGCTGCTTCGTGGTCTTCGAATCGTTCCCGGTGGTTGGGTCGTGCCGACCATTGCGAGCACGCTAAGCGACTCAAGTCCGCATGGCATGCTTTAGCGACAGGCTGAAGCTGCGCGTCGGTACCGTGATGTTCGCGAGGGAGCCGCTTCACAGAGGATTTTGTCCGGATGAGTCGAGAACAGCAGTCGTCGATCTTGTGGTGGAGAGGATCGCTCGAGATGTTATGATTTATTCATCATGACAGTTTACGCGAGGTCAGCTGGTGTTGAAGTTTCCGGAGTGTTGGGTGGATGCAATGTCGGTTTTCTTGGATTAACTTTCCATCGACTTCAATTGGCAGGTTGGTCATTACGTCGTCCGTGTGACAGGCTCCCCGTCCAATGCCGACCGCTATTGCACCAAAAATGCGTTCGGCCTCGAGGATTCCACTTGCCAGTTGTGCGTTGGAGTGAAAGCCAAGGCAAAAGTGTTCGATCCCGATTTGTTGTGCAGCCAGGAAGTGCTCAAGTGGCTGCGTGATATTTGCGGGACCTTCCATTTGTATCAGGCGAGAGTTTGCAAATTGCCAGGAGATGGGTTCCGGTAACCGCCTCAGTTCTTTCGGCGGCCAAAGATAGCCGTCGACAATCGCTCGACCTTGAAGCGAATTGGAGGCTGGCACGAAGGCGATTTGACCACCCATAAAACTGCTTCCAACTCGTCGCTTGAGGATACCCGTCGTTTGCCAAATCTGGGTAGACTTTTTGCGGGCGATCTGGTTGAACACGTTACCAAGCACGCTTTGTGCGAGCGACATCGTAAGATCCGTGTCCGCTGGTGAGGTGACACATAGCTTCCGCGTTTTGTTCAGGATCTGCCGAAACTCTTCTCCTCGAGCATACATCTGCTCGTGGTTTACCCTGCCTACGCATCTGACGAACGCGTCTGCCTTGAGTCCGATCAGGCAATCGATGCGAATGCTTCTGGCCGTGGATTCGGCCCAGGTACGCGACTAATCGTAGGAATATTTTCCCAGTTCAATCAAGTAATGGTAAGATTTTGTCACCACAGCTTGAATGATCTGGTTGGCTGAAGTCGACAAACTATCCGGCTCGCTGAGAGAAAGCATCTCGCAAGGATTGCCGAACTCCTCAACGCGTTCTTGAATGGCCGTTAACACAGCAGAGTCACTCGTTGCATCGCAGCAGACAAGTAGCCGCTGTCCTCGTCTCGCTTGCAGGAGTTCGGTCGATAATTTTTCGGTTGCTGCCCGCAATTCTTGTTCTGCAATGATCATTCTGATTGCTCGTTGATCTCGGGTGAGACGTTTGTCTCATTAGATCGATTCGATTCCTCGATCGAATCTTCCGTCGTTGTCTGTTGAGGAGGTATTCGATGGAGTGCAAAACGTTTCAGGCCCGCTAAATGATATTTTGACTTGAGTTGGTGTTCGAGAACCTCTTTGTTACTCGACGTGAACGCGATTCCCTCAAGTTGCCCGCGTCTTCCATGGATGAATGGATGTTGAGTCAAAAACGAATTAACCACCGGTCGGTGAGTTGAGCATTTGAGATGCGACCACGGACCACATGAGTCGGTGATTTCGATATTCCACTTTCGTTTGTAGTTCATCACTCCGTCGTAAAGCAAAGGTCGGGTCCATCCAACGCCCATTCGCTTAAATCCTTTACACAATAGATGAGTCGCTGAGTAATAATAAATTGCCGCGAAAGCGCCCCACTTTTGGTGTAAATGAATCGGTTCCCGCACACCCGTCATGGAAACGGATGGATGAGGCTTCGAGTAGTCGATGATGGTGCCAGCGATGTTGGTGCCGTCTTTTCGGATTAATAACAGCTCATTCGCATGAAAGAGCGACTTCGCTTGGTCGTAGTTTCGAATGATCGCCGAGTTGCCATGTGCCTGTTGAGTCATTGGCAGATACATCTCGAAGTAAAATTGATCAAAAGTTGCCTGGTCATCTGCGATGATGGTTTCTAGTTGATGCCGTCGCACTCGACGGATGTCGCTTCTGAGGCTCTCTTTGACGATCTTGTTTTGCAATATTTGAAGAGAGATTTCACCTCCAAGCCACGCCGGGATTGCATAGTCGTAGCGGAGTGAGCTCAGGCGACCTAACCACGCTGGGATGGAAACAATCAACAGATCGCAGGCATTGTCTTTGGCCCGGGTGAATCGGCCCAGCTGCTGAACGGTTAGTTGCCGTCTACTTTCCCGGTGATAATCCTTTCCCAAGGCGGCTTCGATCAGAAACCGAGATTGGTGCAGATTGCCAACGCAGTCGATTCGTATCGGAAGATTCGAATGTATCTCACGGCCTTCGATTCTCCAGGCTGAAAGCCGCCGGAGATTCCACGCGGACTGCAATTCCGTCCAACCGCGGCGCGGCCACGCAAAGATGTCCGTTGCGAAAGTACGGTTCGGAGTACATCGGTGGCTGTTTTTCGTTGGTTTCATCCTCGTATTGTACAGTTCCGCTTCGGGGCATGTGCTGATCTGCGAGGGACAGATTTGTTCCACCTTTTTAGTGCCGTGTGGTTTTACCTGCAATTTCGCACTTCGCGTGACGTTTTTCGTTGTCGGCGGAATGTGCTTTTGTTCGTTTCATGTCATTGGATTCGCGATTGAGCGTTGACCGATTGGGGGATACGGGTTGCGCTGACGATTTGTCGAACCGCAATCGGTATCGGCGAAGTTGCGAACTGCGAGCCGAACACGAAGTTGTCAATACGGGCGAATGAGCCGCTACCAAATCCGCAACACGCTGATCAAGTTGTGGTGTTGGTCGGTCCACAGGGGAGCAGCGGAAAGTTCCTCCGGGGTGGCCGGTTTAGCTTCTTGCAGTAATTCATCTGACCAAAGAGCTAAATGGTTGCTGCCAGCCAAGACCCAAATCGATTGGTTGATTCCTTCCGCCTGGTCTGCGGAACCACGAATGACGCGGCTGCTCATGCCTGCATCTTGAGCGAGTCGGTGAACGAGAGGTGTCAGATTAAGATGATTGTTCGAGACATGGAAGGCCAGCACGCCGCCAAGGGCCAAACGGGATTGGTAGAGTCGAATTGCTTCGCGAGTTAGCAAATGAGCCGGGATGGCATCGCTGCTGAACGCATCCAAAACCAAAATGTCGAATTTAGCCTGCGGCATTCGTTCCAAAACTAACCGTCCATCCCCAAGGTGGGTGCGGATGTTGGCCTGACTATCGGCCAAAAATGAAAAGTGATGGTTGGCAATTTCGACAACGGCGGGGTTGATCTCGATCATGTCAAAATCATCCTCGGACCGTCCGTAAACGGCTAACACACCGCATCCCAAACCAACCACTCCGATACGAAGAGCGGGATTTCTTTGTTGTAAACTGGTAATGGCTAAGCCGATGCCACTTTCGTGACCGTAATAGGTGGTCGGTTTATTGGAGTCATCCCCCAATCGCTGCATGCCGTGGATTGTGCTGCCGTGCACCAGCCGTAACCCCTGTTCATTCTTCACCACCGCCAGTACACCAAAGAAGTTGCGGTCGGAAGCGATTGTTTGATCTTTCGGTGCCAGGGCGATTGTGAGTAGGGGCGCAAGCATCAAGAGGATCGCGGGATACCTCAGCCGATGTGCAGCCGACCAATCGTATTCGGTTTCGCGCCAACCACGGCAGGCAAAGAACAAAACGCCAGAGAATGCGGTGACGATGCCCATGGTCAATGGAAGCTCAATGAAAGTGTTCAACACGGTTGGGCAAATCAATGCGATGAGGATGCCGCCCATTGCGCCACCGGCTGACAACATCACGTAATATTGTGTGAGTTGGGAAGCGTTTGGTTTGATGCGAGCGACTTCGCCGTGACACAACAAACAGACACCCAATAGTGTCAACATATAGCAACAAGCTTCGGCGAGTAGCTGTACCGAATCAGGCAGGAAATGTTCGACTTGAATTGTCATGATCGCAAACAGCGTAGCGGCAGCGGTCAATTTGGGGCGATACCACTCCGGTGAATCAAAACAAATGATAAAGCTAATCAAATACAGACTCAGTGGTAGCACCCATAGAAACGGAATCACGGCAATGTCTTGGCAGACATGATTGGTGATGACCAACAGCATCGTCGACGCAAGTGCGGGTAACGCAATCCACGCTGCTCGAGTTTTCCATGTCACACACACGGTTGGAGGACTTGGTGTGATCTGTTCACGCGGGGGGATTCGTTCGTGGGAGCGAAATAATCCGGTAGCGATGACACCCTGTACCACGACAAACAGACAGAACATAAGTGACCAGACGATTGTTTGATCGCTGACGGAAAGCATCGGTTCGACGATGAACGGATAGCTTAACAATGCAATCAATGAGCCAGCGTTTGAGAGAGCATACAGGCGATAGACACGATCGCTTTCATCCTGGTAACTTAACCAGGCCTGAACGAGTGGCCCGGTGCTCGAAAGAACAAAGTAAGGAAGGCCGACGTGGACAGTCAGCATCCAGAGTAAATAAAACATCGGGGCTTCGCTGCCGATCGGCTTCCAGGCATCGGACGGTTCAATCGGAAGCATTAGCGCTGCAGTTACCAGCAGGGCCAAATGAATCATCCCCTGCACGGCGGGTCGAAAAAACGTTCTAAGTAGATGAGCGTACAAGTAGCCCGCGAATAACAGCAGCTGAAAGAACAGCATGCAGGTAGTCCATACCGCCGGGGTTCCACCAAACCACGGTAGCACACATTTGCTGATGACCGGTTGGACCTGGAAGACGAGGAATGCACCCAGCAATGTTGTTGCAGCAAACCAGAAAATCGAGCGTCCAGAGCCGTTGGTCGTTTGATCCTGACCGGATAATTCTGATTGTGACATTTACGAGACCTGTTGTTCGGTGCCAGAGGATCGATCGAACGAGCGGACTTATGAAACTTACTTCACAAAGCTGTTTCTCGCCGTTCAGCGATCGGTCTCGACGGAAGCCCTGCGTTTTCCTCGGATCTCGCCTCTTTGGCAACATCGGGAAGGGCGAAACTGGTTGCCACCTTTCACCCGAGAAGGGTAACCTGGAAGGCCTTTTGCGAATGCGATTTCAGTGCTGTGGGCGATCTTTTGGCCGCTGAGTGGGGTGCTCGTGCCGTCCCGTTACCGCATGGATTCAGAAGATGTTTTTTCAGTTGGCGTACCCCGGGATGATGCGCTTTGCTAGGGTGTGTCAAAAGTGACTTGGCCAGCCAGTTGCCTTTTCATCGTTGGTTCCTCCTTGAGCTTTAACTTGTACGATCAATTTTTCTTCGAAAAGCATCTGTCAGTTGAGAATCCAAGTTGCGTTTAAACGACTGGTCGTTACCGTGCGGTTAGCTGCCCGCCGGAGTAGGATCTGCTTTCGATCCGATAAGAAAATATTGTCACATTGGGTATTAGAAAAGTGAAGAAATATCAGGAAAAGCATTGCCATCGTTTGTCGCGAGTTTGCATTCGCCCCAGCTTCGAACTGTGCGAGCCTCGTGTTTTACTTACAGGCAATCTTCCCAGTATGTCTGTTGCGAATCCATGTGTTTCAACGTCCGATTTTTCGGTGGATCATGATCCGGAACTGCTAGGGATTTCAGCGGAGCAACCACTTGAGATCGATACAACTCAAGAAGTCAGTCAGGATGGATTGAGATTTGAGATTACCCTTGTGGATGGAAATGGCGGAACGGCGGCTAGCGCGATGTCGTCACAAACCTACTCGGCCTATAACCCGACTCAAAACTATAGTGGGTGGGAGATGAACGCAGCTGAAAGTTGGCGTACTTTCTATGGGTTGGAGACGCATCGACTTGGTATTGATGACTTAAACATGGATCTAACCCAGTACAAGTTGCGCGTGAAAATCTTGGACAATGCGAGTATTCCCCAGATGTGGATGGCGGGAGGTGCCCTAGAGTTCTCGGGGAATTACAATTCCAATGTGCAGGCATGGGAGTTTCCTTTAAGTGACTTCGCGGACTACATCCATCATCCAGATTCGACAGGTGGAAAGGCAATTAATCCGGCAGTACGCCAGTTCACATTACAGCCCTACGATGTGGGCACCCAGCTGAATTATCACGGTCACCGCTCAGTCGTTGTCACTTTTGGCCTCAAGGACGGGTATGGAGTTGAATCTTCTGGTAATTGGCAAACTGTTGATGCAAGTGATTTGAAGGCTGCCTACCGAAAGGAAAACGTTCAGGTTGGCGATGCAAGTTACGATGTGATTGTCGGTGGCTTTGCAGACTGGCTGCTTACGACGTGGGAGCAAGGCAAAGATATTAATCTGAGGATTGACACAGAGGTTGACTCTGTCTCTCATCTTATCAGTCAATCACTTGTGTATCGGAAATCGTCAACACAGGACAATTGGCAAACAGCAACGCTGAATATGCCTCATAAGATTTCCGTGACGGGAACGGGGTATATTGATGGTTATTCGCGGTTGATGGCGACGAAGGACCTGAGTGAGAATGATGAGTTCAATCAATTTTGCAGTGCTTTGCTCGAACTCCAATCTTCCTATACCAGCAAAACACCAGGTGACTGGGCCATCAATGTTTCAGGAATAAGTTTTAAGTATCCTCCCAAGCGATTCGAGGGCAGCGTTACCTTGAACACCCGCCCTTCTGTCAATTGGTCGGGGAATTCATACATGAATAAATTGACTGCTGCGATCACCAATCGGTTGCAGGGGCAAACGCTTAACGTTGGTCCAGTGCATGCTTATGACAATCAACTGATTGGTGGATGGATTGATGCGTCGGACGGATTTGAGACGCTGGCTCCTGATAGTGTCTTTGAGCGAAATGTGTTCCACGTCAACGACGATGCAATCAAAGTGAGAACTCGGTCTTTGACCTTCAAAGACACCGTCGTTCTCCAGGGCAATGCTGGTAGCGCAATTGACTTAAGCGGATACGGATGGACCTGGGGCGCCGTGTATGGTGGGGGAATCTATGACACTTATGTTCACCGTATCACCCAGGCGTCGCCTCCGGATGATCATATCGGCGGGATGATTTCTAATCGTACGATTTTTACGCCGATGGTCAGTGATTCATCGGGAAAAGGGATCTGGGATGTGACGATCAGCAATATCACCGTTCCAAGTTTTTCCAATGGTACGTACGACGCCAATGTCGTGGTTGATACGGGGATTTTTTCGGCGTTAAACAACGCGCCGCGGGATTTTAAACCAAACAAAACCTCTTATTTAAATATCCACGATGGCGATCATTATGCCCTGGAAACCATCCACATCAGTGGCGTGAAGATTTATCCAAATGCCAAGCCCAAGAGTCCAATGTACGCTTTTGGTTCGTTCGTTGAAGGCTCTACTCCCGACATTTCGTATCAGGCTTTCGTGCAGTCCCAACAACAACAACAAACGGTTAATTATGATTTTTATGACACGCCCAAAAATATTATGGTGGATTGGGGCAGTGGTAACTCTTACGGGACGGTGACTTTAGGCCTCGGGGTCAATTCACTCCTCATCACGGGTGCGACGGGTAATGACAATCTGAATGCACCCAGTGATTGGATGACTCGGGTGAATCAGCGTCCGCTCGTGCGATCAACATCACCGTCCGAGAATGTGGCGTATGCCGTTTGCGAGTGGAAAGAGCCTGCGGTCTTCTACGTTGGGCAGCAGGGGCGGGACACTTATCATGTCGAACCGGGTATGTTCACCGCGATTCTTGATCAGGGAAAGGCTTCCGACAAAGATATTGTCACGGGACTGCCCGGTCGTGCCAGGCAGTGGTCTCGCATTCGACTGGGACGTTATGATTATTTGCTCGTGAGTAAACGGCATCCTGAAACCCGAGTTTTACTTGTCGATCCTTTGGGGAAGCAGAATGCCGACAATCGGATCGCCACACTGAAATTCGATCAGGGGAAAGCGGTTGGTTTGCGCCGATTCCTCAGAAGATCAAGTCGACTTATTTCGATGACCTATCCTCAGGCAATGCGAAAGATGAGTCTCGATGTGGAGAGTATTCTCGGGCTCGCCGAAACCGATCGGCCGTTCCTATCCGGACATGCGGGTATCGCGCCAAAGCAGGTCCGCTTTCTCTTAGGTGGGCTTCGGCAAGGAGCCTCGCAGTCAGCCAGGTCCCATTCAAGCTTCGGTGGTCCCAATCAAATTTGTGGCGATGCTGCTCCGAATGTCCTAGAGGGCAGCACTCATGTCGACCATATCTTTGGATTAGACGCTGATGATTCGCTTTTTGGAGCGGCAGATGATGACTGGCTGTTGGGGAATCGGGGAGATGATTCGTTGGAAGGCGGTAAAGGGAACGACTATCTCTCAGGCGGCAGCGGCACCGATCAATTGGTCGGTGGCGAGGGCAGAGATGTTTTCCTGCTCGAGGCAGAGCAGTCGCATGATACTATTTGGGACTTTGTTCTTGGAGAAGACACGATTCTGCTAGGTTCGACTGTGCTCGACTTTGAGTTGCTGGATCTCGATGGAGACGCCCATCTATTGAGTGGCGAAGAAGAATTTGCCGTTGTGCGGGGGATGGGTGGCAAGCTTACGCAGACGGGTAGTCTGTTGCGGTAAATCTTTAAGCACGGTCGCAGGGGTGCTTCAGCAAAAAGCTATCATCCCCGTTGGATGTGATTTGCGAAGCTTGTGCCACCGAGCGGGTTCCTGGCTGGATTTGTCATCGAAACCGATGGAGCCTGAGTTTTTGAAATCATGCGCGCAGGTGCTGTTGGACTCGGTCAGGAGTTCCCGAATTGCTTGCGGCCACCAATGACCGTACCCATGGTTCGCAGCTTCAGTTGCGAATGGGAGCGTTCGTGGTAGGTTGAATCGTTTTCTATCTGCGGCAGTTGTCAGAACTTAAATTCCGACGAGCTGTTCCGTCGCATTTCCAAAGGCAGGCAGCGTGACTCCCATGCGATCCATAATGCTAAGGCACAGCGATGACATCTGCCGTTCTTTGGCTGCTTCGTATTCCAACGTTCGCCCAGTTTCGAACGATCCCGACAGGCTACCCGACATGAGTAGTGGGATTTTGGGTGCACTGTGGGCGGTCCATTGTTCGTTGGCGAGCATGATGCATGAATTGTCTAGCACGGTGCCGTTGCCTTCCTGGATTGCATCTAATTTGCCGACCAGATAGGCATACTGCTCGACCCAAAATCGTGTGATCGCGGCATACTCTTTGTTTTTCCAGCCGTGCGAATAATTGTGATGGTCGACGTTGAGTCCCAGAAAGGGATAGACCTGTCCGGAGAGGTTATTCGTCAGTAATAATGTGGCAATGCGAGTTCGGTCGGTCTGGAACGCTAGCGCGATAATGTCGCACATTAGGCGAGAATGTTCATCAATCTGATGAGGCAATCCATCGGCCGGTCTTTGACGGCTGAAGGCGACGCGTCCCTCGCTTTCATTGATCCCACGCTGCTGCATGTTTGCCATTCGCTGTTCCACTTCGCGCACCGAAGTGGTGTATTCTTCGATTTTGGCGTTGTCAGAATGAGAGACCTTTGCCGAGACGTTCTTGAGCTGGTCGAGCACATGATCCAGAACGCTAATCTGAGTTTGGTTGCCTTGACTTTCAAAAAGACTATCGAAGGCGAGCGACGGATACAGCTCTGCCGGCACAGGAGATACTGGAGAACTCCACGAAACGTGGGACGCGTACATCATCGAGTAACTTGATTCGTGAAACCCGCTGATAGGACGTTCACATCCTAGTACCAGACTCGGCAGCACGGTTGCGTCACCCAGTCGCTGAGCCAGCAGTTGATCCATGCTGGTTGCTGCCTGGATTTGTCGTCCACCTTGTGGCTGAATTCCGGTTAAGATTCCTGCGGCGCCTTTGGCATGGCCACCCACGACATTATCTGGATGTCGCAGTCCATGGATGAAGTTCACCTTGTGTTTTACCGATTCCAGCGAAGCGAAGGCCGGACCAAGCTTCAGGTCGGTACCGGAGCCTTGAGACCACCATTGTGGTGGGTGAATGCCATCGCCAAAAAACAGAAATGCAAAGCGTTTGGGAGGCGCATTCGAGCCTTCGTTGCCGAGCAGTTTTGCCGACTCGAGCCAAGGCAATGCAACGCTGGCGCCGAGACCTTGCAAGATGAGACGTCGTGAAACTCGTTTGGGTCGCTGAGCGAAATTCATGAGTGAATCCTTTGGGTCACAGCGATTAGGAACCTTTTCCGCGTTGTTTGCGGAATTGTTCGCTGCGGACGACCATTTGAAACATCACGGAAAAGCGGTAATCATTTTTTTCTAAAACGGCCTCCATCTCCGCCAGTAACGGCTGATCTGACAAGATAACCGACCGGCCCAAGGCATATCCCAGAAATCGTCGACACAGCGTTTTCACAAAATCGTCGCGACGATACTGTTCAACATATTTGATCAGATCGGGGACCCCTTTGGCAATCTCACCGTTCGGCAATCGTGCAGAATTATCGATGGGACGACCAGCACCGTCGGTCGTTCGTGCGCGACCGATTGCATCAAATCCCTCCATTGCGAGTCCAAGACTATCAAAATGGGTGTGGCATCTGGCACATTGAGCATCGGCAACGTGAACGGCCAGCAATTCTCGAATCGATTGGGTCGACGTCTTTTCTGAGTTGGGCAGATCGGGGACGTCAGCCGGCGGAGGCGGGAAATGTTGTCCCAGTAAATGATGGACGCTCCAGAAACCTCGCTTGACCGGACTGGTTCGATCGCCGGCCGAGTTCTTTGTGAGAACCACCGCCATGCCGAACAGACCACCGCGGCCTGCTTGGTGCAGGCCGTTGACCGGATGCCACTCTTGGCCGTCACCGCCAGCCGCAGCTTGCTGATATTGTCGCTCGATCTGACCGCCGTAATGTTTCGCCAGTGTCTGATTTACGAACGTTCGATCGGTAGTCAACAGATCGGTCACAGGACGATCCGTTTGGATCAGATGCATCGCTAACCGTACAGGTTCTTCCGCGATCGCGATGCGCAATTCTTCGGTATACTCAGGAAATGCTTCTCTGTCGATCGGATCCTTGGCAAGATAATCACGATAGCGTAGCCACTGTCCAAAGAATTCGCGAGCGAAGGCCTCGATTCGATCATCTTTGAGCATCCGGCGCGTCTGCGCGATTAGTTCGTCATCGTTTTGGAGCTTCCCCTTGCTGGCTACCGTTAACAATTCACGATCCGGCAGCGAGGACCAGAGAAAGAAGCTCAGTCTACTGGCTAAATCGTGATCTTCTAGCAACGTGGCTGTGTTCAGGTCGGAGCGAGTCGTGTAGAGATAACAGAATTCTGGCGACATCAGGATGGCTGCCAATACGGCTCGTAACGAGGCTTCGACTGTTTGACCATCACGCCGAAGCTTCTCATACAATGATCGCAGAGAATCTCGATCTTTTGCGGCAACAGGTCGCCGATAGGCTCGACCCGCAAGCTCTTGGATATCTGCCAAACCAAGTTGTTCCGCAGTCTTGGTTGCCGCGTTTTGCTGGCGAAGTCCGGCGCGAATCTGTGCGAAGAAGCCGTGGATCCTTGCCGATTTTGCATCGGGAGATTCGGCTTCCAGTGTATCCTTCATTCGTTTCACCCCCAGCTTGTCCAAGTAGGCTTTTTCGAACCGATCTAGCAAGCTAGGTTGGATCAACTGAGGGTCTTCGGGACGTAGGAAATCAAAACGTTTATCATGCAGCACCTCCCGCTCGGAACGTTCGAACCACACGAATCCGCGCAAGAGCGTCTCAGCACTTTGCGTGACAAAATCTAGTTCCTGCCATAACCGATCTAATTCTGCTTGTTCGCTTTGACCGAGCACTTTTTGCATTAGCGGTTGATCGTCACGAAAGAATCCTTCGACGAGGTGAAAGCCTGCAGCAAGCCCCCGACGGTCATTAACATAGTAGAAGCGATTCGGAAACGCATGACAGAAAATGTCCGCTGCGTCGACCAATGATTTTGCGGTTTGGCTGTTGCCATAAATCAGATGTTCGGTGTTGCGACCCAACTTGTTGTCAGGCGGTTGTCGCATGGCATGTCGTAGATAGACGCTTCCCGGAATACTGTGTTGGGGATCGAGCTGACAGGGGACCAGTAGATGCTTGCCGCTTAATTCACGTTGCATGTTTGGCGTCAGTGGGATCTCGATGATAGCCGGAGCCTTCACGACAAACCATTCAGGATCGATCTGTTCGCCAAGCGGATGAGTCCCAAAGCCCAACGTCTTGACTAGCTCGGGGTTGAAACGGTCCAGCACACTCCGTAGCGACTGTACTTTGTGATGCACTTTTTCATCTGCTTCATTGTTGGGCAAAATCGTGGCGCGGCTGAAAAGGGGCCGTTTAATGATGACGTAATTCTCTCCAGCGGCGAAGGCGGGATCGATGCGGATAAACGCCGAAATGGCCACTGCATCGTCACTCGGCTTGGTGACTTTCGTTACCTTGAGCAACGTTTCGCTTTGCAGGGAGCTGCGGTCGAATTTGTCACGATGGGTGGCAACCTTGGTTCGTAGCTCAAGATGACTGATCGGCCAGTTGCCGGCACCGGGTTTGATCAGCTGCGGTTCCGGTGCGAAGAGGATTCGCCGTCCAAATTCGACGAACTTGAGTAAGGCAATCAATTCGGTTGGCTGGTGAGTGTCATTTTGTGGAGCAGGAACAGCCTGCCAGGCAGCATTCAGTTCGCTGAGGAAACCTGGTTGTGACGCCGCTTCAGAAAGCGTTTGCCATACGATGCCAAGATAACGAGGGCTGAGTCCAAACTCGGATGCCCATGATTTAATCGTTTGGCTTTGCTGATGATCATGACGGTACCGATACCGCCAAGCGGCTTCAAGATAGGCCAAAGTGTCAACCTTGTGGCTTTGGTAAAAGTCGATGATCGCCTGTTCGGTGAACTTTTTCCGTTCATTGTAGGAGCTCACAGGGAACGGCGCAAAAGAGATTCCGCTGGGTTTGAGTACCAGATGATCAGCCACTCGTTGGGATGCTGTGAGATACTTTTTCACGAGGTTCGGCGACGTCCCCAGAACTTCGCCCGTGTTGTTGAACCCTTCGCCGCCGGCCGGATCGGCAGGAAAGTTCCGTGTTGGCCGGATATCAACGCCGGTCAAATCGCGGATTGCCCTGTCATATTCGGTATTGGATAGTCGCCGAGGGAGCACGACTCCTGGGTCGCCTGCCTGTCGAATCGCTTCAACAAGCAGGATGTTTTCGACAGACTCGGCAACTGCGTTGCTCTCATCAATACTTGGTTGTTCTGCATCTTCTGGCGGCATTTCACCATGGCGGATGAACTCGACGATGTTATTCCATCTGCGGAAGTCATCCGTCACATCCTGGGCTGCGGTATACCGCGTCAGATTGAGTTCTCCCTTTTGGTTTTTTGCGTCGTGGCACACCACGCAGTATTTCTGTACATACGGCCTGACGTGGTCGACAAATTCATCTGCAAGCAGATCAGCGGCGTGGGAAATCGGCAGGAATACCAGCGAGAATAAAGTAGGAAGCCAAGGAGGTGAAGAACCGTGGGGCATTGACCAAGAACTCCTGGTAAATCACAGGCGAAGCAGCCGTTTGCACTGTCCTTGACCGCGACAAGGGCTGTCGCGGTCAAGGACAGTGCAAACGCCTAACCGATGGGAAGACGGCAGCCTGGTTTCCAAGCAACTGCTGGGAAGCAGGCATGAGACTGTCGTTTCTTGGAACCAGGTGCCAACTCAGGTTGGTCACGTGCCAATCGTCGCTCAGTCTTCCAGCGGCATGACCTCTACTTTGCGAATATCGACTTTGCTATTCGGATCGTGATGTTGGAAAGCGAAGTAGCCGTCCTTAAACGTTTCTTCAAAATCGAGGTACTCGTACAGCTCGTCGCCATTGACGGTGATTTTAATGCGTACGTTTTTGCGTCCGCGCCAAACATTATCACGAACTTCAATCTCGTAAGTGAACCAGGTGTTGGGCTCTACGAGTCTTTTGTAAACATGACACATCCCATAAAGCGATCCGGTACGTATCGGATCGGTATGCGTACTATCGATTTGAGCTTCGTATCCGTCGGTGAAGCCGGGTTTCCTCGTCGTGCGAAAGTAAAGTCCTGAGTTTCCGCCATCACTGATTTTGACTTCGGCTCGATAGCGAAAATTCTTAAAAGGGCCTGCGGTGCAGACCAGCATCGATGCGGGGCCGGATGCGGTCATCGCACCATCTTTGACCTCCCAGAGACTCTTTGCATTACCCACTCGTTCCCAGCCATTCAGCGACTTGCCGTCGAACAGCGAAGTCCATTTTGTATCTTCCGCAGATACGGTGGAACTTGACGAAAGAGCTAGTAGGGTGAACACACCAAAAACAAATCGAGAAACAGTAGTCATCATACAAAAATGCCTTGATCAACAATGGTTGGAAGGTTGTGGGGGTTTGCAACGCAAACATGCGAAAACACGTATCCTACCTGACTTGGTCGAGAGAGCCTATCTGTTTTGTCGCCGCTATTTTTATTTTAACGAGCAATAATCCGAACTTGTGGGGTTGGATTTTAGGCGAACAGATCGTGAACAACACGCCCATGAACATCGGTGAGCCGAAAATCTCGACCGCTGTAACGAAAAGTGAGCTTTTCATGGTCAAGTCCCATTAAATGCAAGATCGTCGCATGCAGATCATGCACGTGGACTTTTTGATCGACGGCTGCAAAGCCGAACTCGTCGGTCGCACCGTAGGTCATTCCGCCTTTCACACCGCCGCCCGCCAGCCAAACGGTAAATCCATGGTGATTGTGATCGCGACCATTACCATTTTCGGCAACGGGGGTCCTGCCGAATTCACCACCCCAGACAATCAAAGTGTCTTTCAATAGATCGCGATCTTTGAGATCGTTGATGAGCGCGGCAATCGGTTGATCGACGTTCTTTGCCTTGTCGGCATGTGCTTTGATATTTCCGTGATCGTCCCACGGCTGTCCATTGCCGTAGTAGACTTGCACCATTCTTACACCACTTTCGACCAGCCGCCGAGCTGTCAGGCAAGCGTTAGCAAATTGGCCTGGTCCATAGGCATCAAGAGTCGTCTTTGTTTCTCGCTTCAGGTCGAACACCTGTTGGGCCTCCGTTTGCATGCGGAAGGCCATTTCGAGTGATTCAATGCGTGCTTCTAATGGATTGTCGCGTCCTCCCCGTTGTTCCAGATGCAGCTCATTCATCCGTTTTAATAAATCAAGCTGTTCACGCTGAGAGGAACGTGAGAGCAATGCATTGTTGATGTGCGGTATGACCTTGGCAGGATCCATTTTGGCATTGTTGATGTGCGTTCCTTGGAAAATTCCTGGTAGGAAACTGTTGCTCCAAAGTTGCGGGCCGACGACCGGTTTGCCGGGGCATAAGACAACGAAGCCAGGCAAGTTCTGATTTTCCGTGCCAAGGCCGTACAGTAACCAGGATCCCATTGCTGGCCGCGTTGGCTGGGTTTCCCCGCTGTTCATCATCAGCAACGAAGGTTCATGATTGGGGATGTTGGTATGCATGGAACG
The DNA here is from genome assembly GCA_029243025.1 of Pirellulaceae bacterium. NCBI lineage: Bacteria > Pseudomonadati > Planctomycetota > Planctomycetia > Pirellulales > Pirellulaceae > Pirellulaceae bacterium. Next base: position 113,229 of record JAQWSU010000014.1, read on the forward strand.
GATGACGCAAATGTCATCGATGCACGATCCAACATTTGGGAAGATGTCGCTGACCTCGATTCCGGAATCACCATATTTCTGGAACTTGAAGGGCGACATCAACAGTCCCCCCGTTTTGCGTTCGGTTTTGAGATCAGCTGAGGGGGGCCGCTTACCGTTGTGTTTTTCGAGTGCAGGCTTGGGGTCAAACGTGTCGACTTGAGAAGGTCCACCGTTCATGAACAAGTGAATCACATGTTTGGCTCTGGCGGGAAAGTGCGGATTCCTAGGGGCGAGTGGACTCGCCGGGACCGACTTGATTTCGCTCGCCAAGGTTCCATCGTCAGCAAGAATACCGGCCAGTCCGATCAGGCCCAAGCCGGTTCCCATGCGCCGTAACGACTCGCGTCGGGTGAAACCAATGGGTGTTGAATCTGGCATCATCGTTTGTTTCCTGATCTTAATCGATGTACATGAATTCATTGCTACTGAGCAGTACCTGAGCATACCGTTGCCAGCGTGTCAGTTTAGATGGTTCTTGTTCTTGTTGGTGCAGGTAGGTTAACCCAAGTTCTACCTCGATTTCGCTGGGCATTCGACTGTAGGCCAGGTTGAAGGCTCGTTGGATTCGACTTGCGTCATCGACCGTTGATTCTTGGTGTAAGCGTGCGGAAAAAGCTCGAGCCTGTTCGATCATGAACGGACTGTTGAGAACGAACAATTGTTGTTGCGGAACCGTTGTCTCACTTCGTTTTGAACTGGTTATATTGGCATCGGGAAAATCAAAAAGTCTCAGCAAGTTGTCGAGTCGGTGGCGGCTGATTTTTGCATAGACCGTCCGTCGCACGTTGGCCGCATCCGCCAGGTTGGTGGAAGGGCCGCCCAGCGTGCGGTCTAGTTTGCCGGAGACATCCAATAGTGCATCACGCCATGCTTCAACATCGAGTCGCCGCCGGCTCATCTTCCAAAGAAATCGGTTGTCAGCGTCGATGTCGGCGTTTGCTTCCCGAGTCAAACTGCTTAGCTGATAGGTGGACGACAACATGATTTCTCGATGGATTGCCTTGATTGACCAACCGGATTCAACAAACTTCGTAGCCAGATAGTCGAGTAGGGCGGGGTGGGTAGGGCGGTCTCCTTGCATGCCAAAGTTACTGGGTGTGGAGACAATTCCTCGTCCAAAATGCCACTGCCAAATGCGATTGGCCATCACCCGTGCCGTCAGCGGATTGTTGTGAGTTGCAATGGCGTTCGCCAATTCATGGCGGCCGCTACCTTGCGTGAATCGTGGACGGTCATCGCCGGCTAGGATTCTGAGGAAACGTCGCGGGGCAACCTCGCGTTGCGTTGCTGGGTTACCTCGGACGAAGACCTTCATGTCTGCGAGATTAGATTCCGCATAGGAGTGAGCAACCGGGTACATCGGAGCGGCCGATTGTTTGGCGTGTTTTAAGTCATCTCGAAGCCGGATGAGTTCTTCTTGTTTGGGGCCCGATAAAAATTGTTCGAGATCATTCGCCGATACGGCAAGTGGACCGTCTTTGCCGAGTATCTTGGTCAGTAGGTCTTCATGCAGCTTGAGTGGTTCGTCAGCCGGTGCTTCGGTATAGACCCTAAATTGCACGCTTGCCTGATCGCCGCACCCGCCCTGATCAGAACCGCTGTTATCTAGTCCGCCGATCGCTTTGAATCGCTGATAGCCGGCCGGCAGATCGTAGATAAGGGTCGAAGGAGCATGTACCCCGATACCATTGGCGTATGCTTTTCCGCCCACGCGGATTGGTTTGCCCTGGTAATTCTTGTTGATCTTAGCACTGCCAAAACCTTCCAGCTTTTTCCATTTGAGATCCGTCAGTTTTATTTCGCCGCTGGCGCCGACCAATCGAGGATCCAGCCAATCGGAATGGTCACAACTCTTTCCATTTCCTCCATCCGATACGACTAAGAACAACTGTTTTGCATCGCGGATGTCGACATCGATCCCAGCCGTTGGCCGTAGTTTGGTCACCAGTGGGGTCACAAACCGAGGATGGCCGGGTTTCGGTGGCTGGTCTTCGCTTTGACGAACAAGGTTTGAGATGGCCACTCCATCGCGGACGTTCAACAGCGACTGCACGGTTGTCTGGATATCCGCTGCTACTTTGACCACCTCTGCCGGAGTGGAAGCGTTCGAATCAGTGGAATTAAACGCGATTGGATCTATGGCAAACCACGGGTCCAAGATAGAAACCTTGCCTTTTTCCTGGGGGGCTAAGAATGCAATCCAACGTTTAAGCAGGTATTCGTTGACGCTTGCCTGCTCGGCAACCTTTGCGGTGGTGGTCGATTGCCCGGCGGTCGTCAACGCACGGTGTCTCCAGACTGCTTCGATATATTTGGAAATATCCCCAACGCGAGATTCTGCTGCGATGGTGTTTTCCTTGGCCAGAAACTCTTTGATCGATTTTTCGAGATCCTTGATTCGTTGCTGGCCGGCATTGTAGGCGGCAACTTCTTCGGGTTTGCAAAGCAAGGCGTTGTGTAGTTTTGAACTGCGAAACACACCTGCAAGCGAATAATAATCCTGGGTCGGGATGGGATCGAATTTATGATCGTGACAACGAGCACAAGAGACCGTTAGTCCCAGGAAGCCACGAGTCAACGTATCGACCCGGTCGTCAAGTTCATCGGCGGCAGCTTTTGCGGCGTCGCTGTTCTTGTAGTACTGCGCACCGAGGCCAAAAAAACCGAGTGCAATTAAGTGATCGTAGGAATCGTCGGAATCTGGCCCGATGAGATCACCTGCAATTTGCAGTTTGACAAATTTGTCGTAGGGCATGTCGGCGTTAAAAGCAGCCACGACCCAATCGCGATAGCGAAATCCATTGCTGTTTGGCTTGACTGAAAACGTGTGAGCTTGATCCTCAGCATAACGTGCCACATCCAGCCAGTAGCGTCCCCATCGCTCGCCGTAGTGTTCAGACAATAACAACCGATCAATCACTCGAGCGAAGCTGTCGGGGGAATCGTCTTCGAGGAAATCTGCAACTTCTTCAGGTGTCGGGGGAAGGCCGATCAGGTCGAAGGTCGCACGTCGAATCAAAACTGATTTCTGGGCGGCAGCAACGGGCTGAAGACCATGCTCCTCCATTTTTGCCAGAGTGAAGTGGTCGATGCGGTTACGTGGCCAATCGGTGCGTTTCACTGGGGGGACTTGGGGTCGGGATACAGCTTGATAGGACCAAAAGTTCCGAGCTGCTTCAAAATCGATCCCTGCATTCACCATCGATTCACCGTCACGAGGATCGGCGGCCCCTATTTCCACCCAGCTGACAAAATCAGCAATCACAGCCTCTGGCAGTTTACCCGTTGGAGGCATCTCAAATTCGTGATGTTGCAAAGCACTGATCAGCAGGCTCTCGTCGACTTTTTTGGGGACAACTGCCGGACCCGAATCGCCGCCCTTCAACATTCCCGCTCGCGTATCGACCAGCAGGCCGCCTTTGATATGCTTGGCGGTCGCCGAGTGACACTCGTAGCAGTGTTGGACGAGTACTGGCCGAATCTTGCTTTCAAAAAATTCCAGACGGGTTGTTTCAGACACTTTGGGTGCTGTGCTCTGGGCAAGCAGGGAACTTTCCATCCCAAGGCTCAGTGACATTGCAATCAGAGTGGCGACAAAAATGAATGGCATGGTTTGAATAATGTCCCTAGGTAAAATGGTCCTGGGAGTAAACAAGGCAACGGAACGGGCGGGGATGTCGACGATCCGCGGGGAATCGAGGTTGCAGGCAGGTTGGAAGCAACTGTGTTTGCCAGACTCGCATTTTAACACAGTTAATTCCGGGAGATCAATAAACGCCTGGGCCTACTATGCAAGGCCCAAAATGACCCCCTACCGATATAGGGCCAAAACGACCGTTTCAGGTACACATTTCAGGAAGTGTACCTGAGACCCTACAGGCGATTCGCTGGACAACTCTGCGGAATCCTGCTGTACTGGCGGACGTGCTACACACTTCAACGGGACGAGGGGAAACCGACGAGAACGCTGCTTGCAATCGCCTCCATCCGATGGAGGGGAATAAATTCTGGCGGTTGAGTAACTCAGCTAACGCGTTAACCAGCTTTATGAGCAACGTGCGATTCAAACC